>CAZZKQ010000678.1:0-1877 GCA_964654875.1 uncultured Verrucomicrobiota bacterium
AGGCCGTCCTGGGCGGCGTGCCGGTGACCAAGTGAACCGGGTTCGACACCCGAAACCACCGAACCATCATGAAACATCCGTTCCCCGTCGCGCTCGCGACGGCACTGATCCTGGCGACCACCGCCAGTGCTCAGTCCTATTCGATCAGTTTCGACACGCTCAACTCCGGTGCTCCGGCGAATCTGGCGGCTCCGAGCGGCGTGAGCTTCAGCGAAGGCACTTGGTCCCCGGACTATGACACCGAAGGCGACGCCATCGCCGGCACCGAGCGCTGGCGCCTCTTCGATGGGGCTAGCCCCATCCTGGTGAGGAACCCCTCCTTCTACGACCGCGGAACGGCACCCTCAGGTCTGGTCGCTCTGGACGGCGTCTTCCAACCCACCCTGATGCGGTTCAGTTCTCCTCAGATGCTGGCCCAGTTCTCGGTCACCCTCGACAAGGACACCTACGGCGATCCCGCTGCGACGATCCAGTTCTACAAGGTCGGAGTCGCGGGCAACACGCTGCTCGCGTCGATCGCGGCGAACCAGGCGTCCCCCGGGTTCACCGCGGCGCTGTCTTCCCCGGTCAGTGGCGTCGACATGGTCGTCCTCCCTGCGGGCGCGTTGTACGACGACATCCGCTACTCCTCAGTCCCCGAGCCAGGCTCCCTGGCCCTGGGGCTCACCGGATTCGTCGGATTCGGAGGCCTCATTTTCCTGCGTCGCAAATCGGCCTGAAGCCGGGATCGACGCGGGTGCTCAGAAACTCGTAAACCTCACCCCTCGGCGCCGGAAGGTGCCGAGGGGCTTTTCTTGGGAGGATGGATCCATGCGCGGATGGATCGATCCGGCCGGTTGAAAACGTCACCGTCCTGTTGCCATTCCGACATCACCGCGTGACGCGCCCCCCGGAATCTGTCGGTGTCGTGACCGGCCTTGATTCAACGCTCCTGCTGCACGAGGAACGCCTCAAGGCAGGCGAGGAGTGGGGGTTTCCGGCGGTCGGATGGACCTTCCTGTGGCTGCAGTCGGGCGAAGGATACCTGTTGGGCTGCACGCCCGCACGTGAGTTCTCCGCGGGGATGGCTGCGGTCCACGGTTCGACCTGCTCGCTGAAGTTGCGCGCAAGTCAACTCGGGGAGGTGGTTTTCAGGTGGTTCCGTCTCGACCCGGGTGCGATCTTCGGGATTTTCACGTCCCTGGAACGGAGGCGAGTCGATCACCCGGAACAACTCGAACCGGCCTTGCCTTGGATCCTGCCGAAGGACCATCTCGCGACCCGTTCCCTCGCCAGGCTCTCGCTTCCGGGCGACGCCTCGTCGCTGGATCATCGGGCACGAACCCTCGAGTTCGTTTCCGCGGTCCTGTCGCCGCCCCCCTTCAGGTCCGCGACACCTCCCGGATCGCCCCGGGATTCCGGTGATCGTCTCGAAGAAATGCTCAGCCAACTCACCGATGCGGAGCTGATGGCACTGCCCGTCGAGGACTTGGCCGTGCGATGCCGATGCACTCCGCGCCGCCTGCTCTCGGTCTACCGGGAACGCTTCGGCGAGAGCCTTCCCGGATTGCAGAGGGAATGGCGTCGCCTGAAAGCCTGTTCGATGCTTTCGCAACCCGGCTGCGCCATCTCGACCGTTGCAACAGCCTGCGGATACGACGGCGCCGATGCGTTCCGTGCATGGTTTCGCCGCGAGTTCGGGATGTCTCCCTCGGAGTGGCAGCAACGCAACACGTCCTCCAAGGCAAGGATCGAATGACTTTCCGGTGACCGGCTCGAAGACCAGTCGTCGCACGTTTGTCACAAACACGACAAATTGCCGCCATTTGTCCCGCAGACTCTTGTCGAGACATGAACGCTTCGATCCGTCGGGTCACCCAACTCGCCGCCGCCTGCGC
>CAZZKQ010000679.1:0-1876 GCA_964654875.1 uncultured Verrucomicrobiota bacterium
GTCCTCATCGTCCGCAAGCTCGGCGTGCCCGGATGGGAGGAGCTGGCGTTCGGCGCCATCGCCTCCCCGGGCGTCCGGATCCTCAACGAGGACATCATGGCCCACACCCGGATCAGCGAGGACGACATCCGACGCATCACCGACCGCGAACAGGCCGAGCTGCGCCGCCGCGAACTCCTCTACCGGGGCCATGTCGGTGCACCCGAGGTCGCGGGTCGGACCCTGATCGTGGTCGACGATGGCATGGCGACCGGCGCCACCGTCCATGCCGCCGTGCTGGCGCTGCGGGAACAGGGCCCCGGACACCTCATCCTCGCCGTTCCCATCGCGCCGCGGGATGCGGTGTCCCGGATGCGGCCGCTCGTGGAGGAACTCGTGGTGCTGCGGATCCCCGACGATTTCGTCGCGGTGGGCCAGGGCTATGAGGTGTTCGATCCCACGAGCGACCAGGAGGTGTGCCGTCTCCTCGCCGAGGCTCCACGCCATCGCGACCACACCACGGGACGGCCGTCCGCCGGACTCCTGCGGGCCCACCCTCCGTTCGGCACCCCGAGGTCGCCTGGAGGCGGATGACTCCCGGCGCTCCGAGGGACTACCGCGCCTCGGCGGTCAGCTCCCGGAGACGGATCCGGAGCCGTTCGAGAACCCTAGGCGGCCGGTCTCCCAGCATCAGGTCCCGACGCTGCAGTGGGTCCCGGACCAGATCGTACAGCTCATCCCGCTCGGGGTTCGGTGGCAGCCACTGGAAGTAGCTCCATCGCAGGTCCCGCACGCCTTCGCTGGACGGAATCGAGGCATGCTGGAACCGGTGTTCCACCAGGAAGTCGGTCCGCCACGAGTTGGGAGATCTCCGCCCCGTCCAGGGCACCAGACTCCGACCCTGCATCCGGTCCGGTTGCGGAATCCCGGCCCATTCCAGCAGCGTCGGCGCGAGATCGAGGTTCAAGGCGAGCGCATCGACCACCCGTCCGCGACGCGACGTCGGGAGACGGGGATCGAACAGGATCAGCGGGACACGGATCGACTCCTCGTAGGGAAACCATTTGTCGGCCAGTCCGTGCTCGCCGGCAAACCAGCCATTGTCGGACGTGAACACGATCACCGTGGAGTCGGCCAGCCCGCGTCGTCCCAGTTCCTCGCGGAGACGTCCCACCTCGCGGTCGATGCCGGTGACGAGGCGGTGGTAGTCCCTGAGGGTCGCCTGGGCGAGGGCGTCGGTCCCGAACCGGGACTTCCAGCGGCGACGCGCCTCGGAATCCCGGACCCACGGAACCATGCGCTCGAAGTCGGCCGGGGTCGCCGTGGCCGGCAACGGCATCCGGTCCGCGGCGTACAGGGCCTCGTCGCGGCGATCCGGCTCAAACTCCCGGTCCTGACCATCCCGCGCATGCGGGGCGTTGAAGCTGATCGAGAGGCAGAACGGAGCCCCGTTCGAACAGCCCGACAGGAACTCGATCGCCTCGTCCCCCATCCGGGCTGTCATGTGACGTTGGGACGGATCCGAGGGGTCGATGAACCGGACTCCGGCCTGACCGGGACGGCCCCGCCAGAAATCGAAATCCGAGGCCCGGCGTCCGATGGCCGCGGCGTCCCCCACCCCGAACTTGCCCACGAAGCCGACCCGGTATCCGGCCCTACGGAGCAGTCCCGGATAGGTCTCGGCCCACTGTGCCGGCGAGAGATCCCGGACGAAGTCCTCGATCCCGTGGCGTCGTGCGTACTGTCCGGTCAGGAGCGAGGCCCGGCTCGCGCAGCAGATCGGGGTGGTCACGAACGCATTGCGGAACCGGACCCCTTCCCCGGCCAGCCGGTCGATCTCCGGGGTCCGGAGCTGACGGTTCCCGACACATCCCAGGGAATCGAACCGCTGGTCGTC
>CAZZKQ010000680.1:0-1876 GCA_964654875.1 uncultured Verrucomicrobiota bacterium
GCCCAAGAACATCGAGGGCTACTACCAGGAGACGGGCCGGGCCGGACGCGACGGACTGCCGGCGGAGTGCCTGCTGCTGTTCAGCGCAGGGGATGTCGCCAAGCAGATGCGGTTCGTCGACGAGAAGCCGGACGAAGGGGAGAAGGAAATCGCCCGGCGCCAGCTCCGGACGATGGCCGGGTTCGCGGAGGGGCCCGAGTGCCGTCGACGCGCGCTGCTCCGTTACTTCGGCGAGGAACACCCAGAAGCCCAGTGCGGACACTGCGACAACTGCCTGCAGCCCCGGGAGACCTATGACGGCACGGTGCCGGCCCAGAAGATCATGAGCTGCGCCTACCGGGTCCGGCAGCGCAGCGGGTTCGCGTTCGGACTCAACCACGTCATCGCGGTCCTCACGGGGGGCGACAGCGAGCGGATCCGGCAGCATGGGCACCACGAGCTCTCCACCTTCGGGATCGGAAGGGACCTGTCGCGGAGCGACTGGGGGGCGATCGCGCGGGAGCTGATCGCGCAGGGACTGCTGGCGCAGACCGCCGGGGAGTTCCCGGCGCTGGAGCTGACGCCGGAGGGCGCGGAGGCCCTTCGGGAACGTCGGTCCATCCGGCTCACCCGGCCCCGCGAGGCGGTCCGGGTGCGGTCCGACAAGACCGGCGAGATCCCGTGCGATGTCTTCCTGTTCGAGACCCTGCGCCAGATGCGCAAGGAGATCGCGGAACGGGAGGGTGTCCCGCCCTACATCGTGTTCGGGGACACCACGCTCCGATGGATCGCCCGGGAGTATCCGGAGACGGAGGAGGCTTTGCGGGCGATCCCGGGCGTCGGGGCCACCAAGCTGCGGAACTACGGCGACGCGGTGCTCCGGCTGGTCACCCGTCATCTCCAGAACCATCCCCGACAGACCTTCGCCAACATCGGTGGGTCCCCGACCTCCTCCGCTTCCTCCGGAGCGTCCAGGGGGGAGCGGATGACGACGACGGTCCGCGAGACGCTCCGTCAGTTCCGCGAGCTGGGACGGCTGGAGGCGGTCGGCGAGGCCCGAGGGCTCTCGGAATCGACCGTGTCGGAACACCTCTGCATCGCGATCGAGTCCGGCGAGACGCTGGACTGGTCGCGGTTCTTCTCGGGTCCCGAGGTCGCCGAGCTGAAGGCGGCCTTCGATGGATCGGAATCCGACCGCTTGAAGCCCCTGCATGAACGGCTGGGGGGACGCCATTCGTTTCCCCGGCTCCGACTCTTCAGGGCGTTCTGGCTGACGGGACGGTTTGGTCCGATCCCCGCCGGACGCCAGGCCTCCGGCGCCGAAGAGTCCCCCGACTCCGTCTGATCGTCCCAGGACGCCCCAATCCCATCCCCATCGCCGGTGCCAACGCGGTCCCGTCCACATCCGGACTCGCCACCGATGCCGGATCGGTTCATCAACGGGTCATGCGCATGGCCTTGTGGTGGGGAGTCCTGTGGATGCTCTGGATCCGGGTGGTGGCCGTGGAACCGCCTCCGGTCCCGCTGTACGAGTTCCGTCCCGGGACACCCGACGGTGTCGGCAAATGGTTCCTGGGACGGGAGATCGCCCACTACATGTCCCACCAGGGAGCCCCGTGGCTGGAGCGACCGGAGCGGGAGGAGGAGGAGCGTCCCTCCATGCTGGTCAAGGCCCTCGGCCTGAAGCCCGGCGAGACCGTCGCCGACGTCGGCGCCGGCAGCGGCTACCTGTCGTGGCGTCTCGCCCGGGAGGTCGGACCGAAGGGACGGGTCTACGCGACCGACATCCAGCGGGAGATGCTCGACATCGTCACCGAGCGCGCGCTCGAGGAACAGCTGCACAACGTGATGCCCGTCCTCGGCGAGATCGACCACTGCGGCCTCGAGCCGAACTCGG
>CAZZKQ010000681.1:0-1866 GCA_964654875.1 uncultured Verrucomicrobiota bacterium
TCGAACCCGCATCGGAGCCTTGGATCTTGCGGATCTCGCGGAAGGCCAGTGGAAAACCGTTCCTCCGGACGCGATCCACCCCGCGGTTTGACCCAACCAAGGAGTCGAACGCCCAGTCATGGGGTCTTCCAGAGATCCTTCAACCCCGTGAAGGTGCTGGAGATCCCGTCCTGTTCACCGGTGTAGGCCTAAGGAACATCCGGTGCGACAACCCGGACAACGCCTAGTCGTTCTTCAGTTCGATCTTCCCGGCCTCCCGGATCTTGCCGAGCAGGTCGTCGCGCTGGGTGGTGTCGGATCCGGCATCGGTCCCCGCGTGATCGTGGTGTCCGTTGCGCTGGTAGACCGATTTGGCGCCCGCCATCTCCTTGCTGACCGCGGCCTTGGCCTCGGCGAGGTGACCCTTGCCGATGGTGACACCGTTGTGGGCTCTCGACTCCAGTTCAGGTGATGCCGGGAACGGGGCCGGGCGGGGGAGGAAGTTGTATTTGAAGTTGATCCAAGTATCCCGGGGCTTGTTGCTGAGGGCCCCGCTGGGGTCATAACCACAGTGGACCATGCAGTTCTCGCACCGGGGATCCCGCGCGACACCCTCCACGACGCCGTACTTCTCCCAGTCGACCTTCTCGAGCATCTCCTTGTAGGAGGGATAGTGCCCGTCGGTCATGAGGTAGCAGGGCGCCTTCCATCCCCGGACATTGAAGGTGGGGATCGCCCAGGCAGTGCAGGTCAGCTCGCGCTTCCCGGCGAGGAACTCCTGATAGACCGGGGTTCCGAAGATCGTGAACAGCTCACCCCAACGCTCGATGTCCTTGAACTTCTGGCGGGTCAGATCCCGGGTGAGGAAGAATTCCTTGGGGTCCCGGCCCAGACGCTTGACCATGTCCTTCTTGGCGGCGTCGTAGTCGTACCCCGGAGAGATCGTGTGTCCGTCGCACCCGAGGGAACTCAGGAAGCGGAACATCTCCTCCAGCTCGGAGGGATTGGTCTCGCGGTAGACCGTGGTGTTCGTGGCGACCTGATAGCCGAGGATCTTGGCCATCTTGATCGCGGCGACGCATTCCTTGAAGACCCCCTCACGCTCGACGATGAGGTCGTGGGTGTATTCCAGACCATCGACATGGACGTTCCAGTAGTGCCACTTGCTGGGCTGGATGGTCACCTTGCTCCGCGCCGCGGCATCGGCATTGCGGATCGCCTCGGCTTCCTTCTCCGAAACGAGTCCGGCCTGGACGAGCTGGACCAGCTTCGGCTCCAGAGCGGGACCAAAATGGGCCGCCATGTAGTCCCGCATCTTCTTCCGCATGAACACGCCGTTCGTGCAGATGTAGATGATGCGGCCCTGGGCCCGGAGACCGGCGACCAGCTCCTCGATCTTGGGGTAGATGAGAGGCTCACCGCCGCAGACCGACACCATCGGGGCATCGCACTCGGCCGCGGCGGCGAGACACTGGTCGAGCGGGACGATGTCCTTCAGGCTGGTGGAATACTCACGGATGCGTCCACAGCCGGTGCAGGTGAGGTTGCAGGTGTGGAGCGGCTCCAGCTGCAGGACCATCGCGAACTTCGGGGTGCCACGGAGGCGATGTCCGACGATGTGTTTGGCGATCTTGGCAGTCAGCGCGAACGGAAAACGCATGGAAGGATCAAGGATGAATGGGTTCCGAAGCGGCGGCCACGGGAGAGGCCGGAGCCGGCTGTCCGCTGAGCCCCGGCATGAAGAAGGTGGCCGGCGAGATCAGGGGCCACGTGACGTTCCAGAAGGTCTGGAAGCGCGACGCGCCGTCGAGGCTCGAGGCCTCGTAGAGCTCGTCGGGCACGTTGGCCAGCGCGGCGAGGAAGATCACCATGTTGTAGCCGATCTGC
>CAZZKQ010000682.1:0-1864 GCA_964654875.1 uncultured Verrucomicrobiota bacterium
CCTTGCCATGCGCATGGACCTCGCAGGGTGTTGCCCGGCGCCCGTCCAGCATCAGTGCGTGGGCGGCGAGCCACTTGGAGTAGAAGCGGTAGCCGATCGTGTACGTGCACACGGCGGCGATCACGAGGTAGGCCGAGCTGACGGGCTCGCCGCGTCGGAAGGCGAGAATGGCGTAGGCCCAGGCTCCCAGCAGGGCGATGCCAAACCACAGCAGGGCTCGCAACGGGGATTTCATGGATGCGGAGACTAGGTGGTGGCGCCGTTCCAAGTCGACGGCGGAGAGCCGGGGATGGGGGCGCCAGGGTCTCCGCGGGAGCCACTGCCCCCGCCTTTCACTGGGCTCCGCGTACCCGCATCCGGGCGCCGTAGACTGAGGGACCCGCCGTGATGAACAGGAAGTCCCGCTTCTCGCCGCCGAAGGTGACGTTCGCCGTCCAGCCCTCAGGGACGTCCAGGTGCTCAACCTTCCGACCCGTCGTGTCGAAGACCGTCACGCCCTTGCCCGTGAGGTACACGTTGCCCTCGGTATCGAGGGTCATGCCGTCTGAACCCATCTCGCAGAACAAGCGCTTGCCGGTGAGAGATCCGTCGCCGCCGATGACGTAGGCGTATGTCTTTCCAGCGCCGATGTCGGCCACGTAGAGGGTCTTCCCGTCTGGGGTTCCAATAATGCCGTTCGGCTGCTTCAGATCGGTTGCAACCGGACGTGGCGTCCCGCCGCCAGCCGGGATGAAATAAACGAATTGTCCCGGCTGCTGCGAGGTGGAGGGACGTTTCCAGTAAGGGCGCACGTACAGCGGGTCGGTGAAGTAGAGCCCGCTGTCAGGACGGATCCACAGGTCGTTGGGGCCGTTCAGCAATTTCCCGCCGAGGTCCTTCACGAGGACGGTGACGGTCTTGTCGGGTGCGATCCGCCACAGTTCATTCTTTTCGTCGGCGCAGGCGATCAGGTTGCCCCTGCCGTCGAAGTAGGTGCCGTTGGATCGCCCTGCTGGCTTCATCCAGTCCGAAAATGTCCCGGTCCGGGCGTCCCATCGGACGATCCGGTCGTTGGGCTGGTCGGTGAAGTACACGTTCCCCGCTGTGTCCGCCGCCGGACCTTCCGTGAACGAATACCCGCCCTGCAGCTTCTCCACCTTCGCCCCGGGCGCCAGGAGGCTGTCCTGCCCCATCAGCACCAGAGGCACAATTCCAATGCCCAGCATGACAACGCGCTTCATGGTCTTCCTTTCCGGTCTCTCAGATCTCAACGCTCGTCGCTCAACTACTTCTGGGGCTGTCCCGCCTCGGGTTTTCCGTTGGTGGTGAGGATCTGGAAATGATGGACCCCGGCCGCGGCAGGGTGGTCGGAGGTCCAGACGATTCTGTGATCCGGTGTGACCTCGACCATCGAGATCCCCTGATTGGCGGCATGGCTGCCGACGACGGTGTTGCCGTTGGCGAGACGCTGGGAACCACACGGATCCTTGAAGAGACCACCCACCTGGTCGTTGGTGACCTTCCAGACCACCTGACCGGCGGTGTTGAACTCGGCCACCTTGTTGCCGTGGGTGAGGGAAACGAGGGTGTTGCCGTTGTCGAGACGGATGGCCGTGAAGGGCCAGTTCTCCTGGGGCCGCCCGCCCAGTTCGGGGAGATCGGTGCGGATCGTGGCCACGATCTTGCCTTCCGGGGTGTATTCCTTGACCGCGAACGCCAGCAGGTGCGGCACGAGGTAATTCCCGTTGCGGAGCTGACGGGCCATGCGGGTCTGCATGTGGGCGTTGTCGGTCTCGGGCTGGAGCGGGACGTCCAAGACGATCTTCCCCTCGGGGTTCAACTCGAGCAGTCGAGGACGCTTACCGAGTTCGGTCACGAGGGTGTT
>CAZZKQ010000683.1:0-1859 GCA_964654875.1 uncultured Verrucomicrobiota bacterium
TCCGACCCGGTCGAGGAGGCGTCGGGCCCGCGTCTCGGCATCCGGGTTCGATCGGACGTGTTCGGCCAGGGTGGGGAGCAGGACGTTCTCGAGCACCGAGCACTGCGGCAGGAGGTGGTGGCTCTGGAAGATGAATCCGACGCTGTGGTTGCGGACACGGGCCAACTCCGTTGCCTCGAGCCGGGTCACATCCCGGCCTCCGATCCAGACCGAACCGGAGTCCGGGGTGTCGAGGGTGCCAAGGAGGTTGAGGAGGGTGCTCTTGCCACTGCCGCTGGGGCCGACGAGCGCGACCGTCTCGCCGTGGTTCACGCAGAGCGATGCGGCTCGGAGGACGGTGATGGGGACCCCCCCGGGGTAACTCTTGGAGACCTCACGCAGCTCGATGACGGCGTCCTGGACAGCGGGCATGCCGCGAGGGTATCGCGGTCGTTGGGACACGCAAAGCCATCCGGGACGGAGGGACAGGCAAAGAGCCCCGAGCGCGGTCAGAAGAATTCGACGGTCCCGGTGTCGAGATCGTAGCAGGCCCCGACGACTTTCACCCGGCCGCTTGAAATGAGGGGTTTCAGGACGGGTTCCGAATGCCTCAGCATCTCGATCTGGACCCGCACATTGCTGCGGACCGCGAGGGACTCCAGCAAAGGCGCCTGGTGGTCCTCGTTCTTCTTCAGACGGGACCCGCAGAACCGACAGAACAGGGCATCGGCGGCATGGACCATGTTGGTGCCCTTCGAGCAGGTCGTATCGAAGCACCGGAGGGCTGTCGGGCTGTTGTTCAGGGATCGGAGCGACGGGTAGATGGAGCGGAGCAGTGCCCCGAGATGTCCCCTCTCCTCTCCGGGCTTCTCCTGATTGGACATCGCCGCGGCGACAGCCCCGCAGCGCTCGTGTCCCAGGAGCACCACGAGTCGGGTGCCGAGGTGTTCCACGGCATATTCGATGCTCGCGATCACATCCTCCTGGACGACGTTGCCGGCCATGCGGATCACAAAGAGGTCTCCGATGCCCTGGTCGAACAGGATTTCCGGCGAGACCCGTGAGTCGGCGCATCCAACGACGATCGCGAACGGATGTTGTTCCGTTGAGAGGGGTTTCGCCCGCTCGATGCTGCGGAGCTGGTTCTGCGGGGATTCCTGGACGTAGCGGTAGTTGCCGACCTTGAGTCGCTCGAGTGATTCGACGGGATCGACCCCCGTCGGGTGGTTGGTCGTTCCACTCCGCATCGCTGCACCGGACGCCTTGGGTGCTGCGTTGGTCGTGCTGACGGAGCCGGACGTGTTTGTTCCATCCACGGCGATGCCGGGTGCAGCGGATGACCGACCGGGACCCGCTTTCCGGTCGTCACCGGCAACCCCAATCCGGCACAAGAAGGCGATTCCGAGTCCGATCAGGAACGGGATCAGCACCCGGGATGCGCGGGATGTGGGACCGGGTTTGGATATGGACGTCGACATGACGACGGGGACGAATCTAGCAATATGCGCATCCGGATCGAGAGGTTCCTCGAGCCGAATCGATTGCGCGGAATGGTCCACACGGGCACCGGGTCGGGACGATCGCGATGGACTTCACCGTGGGGCGTGTGGCGGGGTCCTCAGCCCCCGACCTCGGAAAGGCAGTCCTCGAGGATCCCGATCGCCAGGTCCATCTCGGTCCTCGAGATCACCAGCGCCGGAGTGAGGGTCAGGATGTTCCCCATCGTGACCTTGAAATTCAGTCCGCGTTTCAGCGCGGCATACATCACCCGCTCGGCCTCGTCGGTCGCCGGGACCGGGGCTCCGTGGGGCGTCGCGGACGGGCGGACCAGTTCGATGCCCATCAGGAGGCCCTTGCCCCGGACATCTCCGATCAACTGA
>CAZZKQ010000684.1:0-1858 GCA_964654875.1 uncultured Verrucomicrobiota bacterium
TCGCCATCAACCCGCCCACCCCCATCGGCACGGTCCGTCCGCACCTGGGCCAGATCGACCTGCTGCTCGTGATGACGGTGAACCCGGGGTTCGGCGGGCAACCCTTCATCCACGAGTGCGTGCCCAAGGTCCAGCAGGTGGCGGCCTGGCGACGCGAGCTCGGACACTCGTTCCGGATCGAGGTCGATGGCGGGATCACGGACGAGACCGCCACCGAATGTGCCCGGTTCGGTGCCGACACGTTCGTCGCCGGAACCTCCCTCTTCCGCCACCGCAACCTGACCGCCGCGGTGCAGCGCATGCAGCGCAAGGCCCTCGCCGGAGCGGGATCCCTCGCCCTCCCCTGAACCCTGCCCCTCCGCATCGGATGCGGTTTCCCTGCCATCGGATCGATCCGATCGCCGACCGGCCCCTGCAGTCCTGACCGATGATCTCCGCCTTCATCGCGACCTTCCTGTTCGCGCTCTCCTCCGTCTCGGCAAAGCGGTCGGTCGAACTCGTGGGCTCCTCCCATGCCAACCTGATCCGGATGGCCCTCGCCACGGTGTTCCTGGCGCTGATGTCCCACACGATTGGATTCGGGCTGGGCGGACCGTCCCTCGGCTGGTTCATCGCGAGTGGACTGATCGGGTTCGGCCTCTGTGACACCGCCATCTTCCTCGCCCTCCCCCGGCTCGGTGCACAGCTCACCAGTCTCATGGTCCAATGCCTCGCGGCCCCCATGGCCGCACTCTTCGAGTGGTCGTGGCTCGGGACTCCGTTGACCCGGGAACAGATCGTGGCGGGGATGGTGATCCTGGGGGGCGTCGGGGTCGCCCTGATGCCGGGGCGGGGTGCCCGCGCCCGGGTGAAGGCCGACTGGATCGGACTGGGCCTCGGATTCATCGCAGCCGCGGGTCAGGCCGGTGGGGCCGTCCTGAGCCGTCATGGACAGCTCCTCTCCCGGTTGTCCGGGGTCCATCTCGACGGCATCTCCGTCGCCTACCAGCGCATCCTGTCGGGACTGCTCTTCACGCTGCTCTGGTGGTTCTGGTCCCAGCGCACACGGATCGGGGCCCCTCCCGCGGGGGAGATCCGCTGGAGGGCGGCGACGCCCTGGATTCTCCTCAACGCCCTGAGCGGCCCCTCCTTTGGCGTGGCCGCCTACCAGTGGGCGCTCCAGGTCCAGCCGACCGGCATCGTGGTCGCGATCACGGCCCTCACCCCCCTGGTGGTCATCCCCCTCGCATTCTGGATCGAGGGCGAACGCCCCACCCTCCGTTCCCTTCTCGGGGGACTCCTGGCCGTCGGTGGCGCCATCTGGCTGGTGATCCAGAGGGCCCCGTAGTCGGCAGCACGTCCCCCATCCTCAACGCCACGCCTCTCCGGGCGCCCCACGACACCTACCGCCCTGTCGCCCTCAGGATCCGCACCGAACGGGCCGGCATCGGGAGCCGTAGCCGCCTGGATTCCATGTCGACGGTCCCATCGCCCAACACCGGGGCCCAGTCCACCGGATGCGGCGTCCCAAGAGGATCCAGCGGCACCGTCACCGACTGCGGCGCCGAGGCGTTGTTGAAAACCACGAGGACCGTCTCACCGCCCGACCGACGTGCATAGGCATAGACCTGATCCTCCACCGTCAACTGGACCAGATCGCCCCGACGCAACGCCGGGCTCTGCCTCCGGAACCGGGCGACGGTCTGGATGTCGGTCCACAACCGCTGCTCCTCCGGTGTCCTCCCGGAGGCCTCGAAGGCATTCCGGGCATCCCCGGCTGGCCGGGCTGGCCCATCCCGGGCTGGCCGAGCTTGTCCTTGTCCTTCAGGCCCTCGGGCTTGCGGTCGCGGCCCGCCCCCTCGCGGCCCGCTCCCTCGCC
>CAZZKQ010000685.1:0-1855 GCA_964654875.1 uncultured Verrucomicrobiota bacterium
CGAGCTCTCGGGCGGCATGCGCAAGCGGGTCGGGCTGGCCCGGGCCATCGTCTTCAAGCCCTCGATCCTCCTCTACGACGAGCCCACCACGGGTCTCGACCCGATCGCCGGCGCGCGGATCGATGGGGTGATCCGTCGCATCTGGCAGCAGCTGGGGGTGACCAGCGTGGCGGTGACCCACGACATGGCGAGTGCGCGTCGGATCAGCAATCGGATGCTGATGCTCCACGACGGGGTCATCCATGCCGATGGACCGACCCGGGAGATCCTGGATTCGGATGACCCGCTCATCCACGAGTTCGTCAACGGCATCGCCCCGGACCTTCCCACCACGCCCGTCGTCACCCCCTGAGTCCCCGATCCCCATGTCCTCCTCGAAGAAAGTCGGAGTCTTTGTCGCCTTCACCCTCGCCATCATCGCCGGGATGATCCTGAACTTCAGCAAGGGCAGCAGCTACTTCACCCCGGCCATCACCGTGCGGGTCCTCACCGAGAAGGTGGGGGGGCTGAAGGTCGGTGCCCCAGTGGCGCTGTCCGGTGTCCCGGTGGGCCATGTCACGGGCATCGACCTCTCGGAGGACCACCGGGAGGTGGAGATCCGGCTCCGCATCGAGCGACGGTATCCGGTGCATGGGGATGCGAAGTTCGGCATCGAGCAGTCGGGGTTCCTCGGGGATGAGTTCGTCTCGATCGTCCCGCGGAAGAACGAGAAGGCGGTGCTCGAGGACGGGGCGGTCGTCCGGGCCGAGACCCCATTCAACCTCCAGGAGGCGGCGCGATCGGCGACCCAGCTCCTGGGGAAGCTCGACACGGCGATCGACCGGATCAACGACGCGGTGGGTCGGGTCGACGAAAAGCTCCTGAGCGACTCCACACTCACCCATCTCGCCGAGACGGCCGCCAACGTCCGGCTGGCCTCCGCCGAGGCTGCGGCGGCGCTCGGGGAGGTCCGCCAGATCGTCAGCAACAACACCCCGGTGGTGGGGCAGACCCTGAGCAACCTGGGGCGCCTCACGCTTCGGTTGGATTCCCTGGCGACCAATGTGGATCAGTTCATCACGGAGCAGAAGCCGGCGGTGAGCAACGCGATCGCCAACGCCGGCGCGGTCACGGAGGATCTCCGGGGGATCACGGCCGACCTTCGGGCCGGACGTGGCGTGGCGGGCGGACTCCTGAGCGACGACGCGCTGCGGCTGCAGCTGGGGTCGGCACTGACGAATCTCGCCACCACATCGAGCAACCTCGCGAACTTCGGCATCCTCTACAGACCCCCGCGTCCCCGGAAGACGCTCACGAACCCCATGCGGTTGCCGTCCAAGTGACCGCCGCGGTGGACCCGGTCCACGGGGATCAACGCGACCGTCCCAGCGCCATCGATCCCGCGATCACCAGCAGGCCGTTGAGGATCAGCAGCTCGAACCCGAACACGTAGCCATCCAGCCAGCGGACGGAGTTGGCCGACAGGATCGCGCAGAGGATCGGTGAAGCGACACACACCGCGGCGACCCACGGGCCGCCGACCCGCTGACGGGTCAGGATCCCGAGCGCGAACAGGCCCAGCAGGGGACCATACGTGTATCCGGCCAACTGGAGGACCAGCTTGATCACGGAGCCCTGGTTGAGGGCCTTGAACACGAGGATGGTGCCCCAGAGGAGGACGGCGAACCCGAGGTGGGTCCAGTGCCGCAGCGAGTCCCGCCGCGCGGCGTCGAGATCCGTCCGCCGTTCGAATCCAAGGAAGTCCATGCAGAAGCTCGTGGTGAGCGTCGTCAGGACCGAGTCGGCGCTGTTGAACGTCGCGGCGGTCAGGCCGATGAGGAACACCAGGCCGGCCGCGGTTCCAAAGTGGGCGAGG
>CAZZKQ010000686.1:0-1851 GCA_964654875.1 uncultured Verrucomicrobiota bacterium
GAGATCGACTTCACCATGGCGTTCAAGAAGCTGTGGTCACTCCACCTCAATGACCAGAACGGGCTCAAGTTCGACCAGGACAAGCCCTTCGGCTCGAACAACCTCCGGGTGGCGTTCAACCAGGTCCGGGCGCTCGAGCGCAACGGCTATGGTCGGCGTGGCGAATACGTGTGCTTCGATGTCCACCCGTTCCGGACCACCCGTCCCGAGCACTGGCTCAAGCACCTGGGCAATTCACGGGACACCTTCCTGCGTCTGGTCGACAAGGCCCGCTCCTTCCCGGAGGCCAAGGCCCAGGCGCTGATCGACGACCTCAACTACCAGGACCTCGACCAACTGGTGCTGAACCACCTGATGGGACGCTGAGGGCGCGGGACGCCGTCCAAAAACCCTTTTGCCAAGGCGACAGGGGGGTTCCTACTCTCGACCGCATGGCAAAAACAGGCTTGGGACGTGGATTGGGTGCATTGCTCGGCGGTGCCCCGTCGGCAGCTCCCTCCCCTGCCCCGACTGCGACGACGCCGAAACCCATCCAGGCGAAGGCACCCGAGCCCGTTGCCGCACCGGGGCTCCGTCGGTTGCCCCTGTCCCAGATCCATCCGAGCCCGCTGCAGCCCAGGAAGGACTTCCCGCCTGAATCCCTCCAGGAACTGGCCGATTCGATCCGGGAACAGGGGCTCATCCAACCCCTGGTCGTCCGTGCCGTGGGCACCGGATTCGAACTGATCGCCGGCGAGCGACGCTGGCGCGCCTCACAGGTTGCCGGTCTCACCGAGGTTTCCGTGGTGGTGCGTGAGGCGACCGACCGTGAGGTGGTCGAACTGGCGCTGATCGAGAACCTCCAGCGGGAGAACCTCAACCCCATCGAGGAGGCCCTCGGCTACGTCCAGCTCAACACCCAGTTCCAGCTCACCCAGGAGGAGATCGCCCGCCGCGTCGGGAAGTCCCGGGTTGTCGTGGCCAACGCGATCCGACTCCTCCGCCTTCCGGAGCCGGTGCGCGACCTGGTCCGACACAACCGCCTGAGCGTGGGCCACGCCAAGGTCCTGCTGACCCTGCCCGACATCCACCAGCAGCAACGCCTCGCCCAACGGATCGTCGACCACGGTCTGAGCGTGCGGGAGACGGAACGCTTCGTGGCCCAGGCCACTGGGGTCGGCACAGGCACGGGGAAGGTCCCCGACAAGAAACAGCCGGCAAGCGACCCGCTCGTCGGCAGCATCGAGGAAAAGCTCCGTGAACGCCTCGGAACCCAGGTCCATCTCCGGCATCGGGATGGAAAGGGAGCCCTGGAGATCCGGTATTTCTCCGATGCCGAGCTGAACCGGATCCTCGACCTCCTCGGCGTCTCTCTGGATTGAGGCCATGCCTCCCGCCCCGCCACCCTCAGAAACCCCTTTTCCCGCATGATCGACACCCCTGAATTCCGCAACCAGACCGCCGAGAAGCTCGAGGCCGCCGCCTCCCAGGTCCCGAACCTCACCGCATTCGTCGGCCTCGACGGATTCGTCGACGAGATCCTGCAGGTGGTGGACAAGCGCTATGACGCGAGCCGATTCGACCGTGTCCCCACCATCGCCGCCTACGCCGCCCGTCTTGCCGCAGCGGCCGGGAAGAGCACCAACATCGAGCTGGTGAACGCGATGACCAAGCTGGGCGGCAACGGTCCCATCATGGGTAACGCCCTATCGAGCTTCGGGCTCAAGGTCACCTATGTCGGTTCCCTCGGCTGGCCCGCCCTCCACCCGGTGTTCGAGAACTTTGCGCAGCATGCCGACGTCAATTCGATCTCCGAACCCGGCCTGACCGACGCGCTCGAGTTCGAGGATGGCAAGCTGATGCTCGGCAAGC
>CAZZKQ010000687.1:0-1843 GCA_964654875.1 uncultured Verrucomicrobiota bacterium
CCACGACTGCTACCCTGGTAGTATGGAAATACTCCGAGTCACCCCCCACGTATTCGGTGGCTCCGAATATTTTCATTCGAGTCCGGTAAAAATTTAACCTCCCTCCGAGTTTGGGACTCAAGCCTATTGCCTCAGTATTCTTGAAACCGGGATGGGTTGGCTGGGAGTTGGAGAATGAAGACGTTGACCGCAAAGCGAATGTCACCGCTAACGAAATGGATACCGATGAGGCGGAGGGTGACTGAATAGATGCTACCGCGACTGCGGCAATGGTCGATGGGGAGCGGACGTGGGGAGCGCCTCCGTCTTCATTCGCCTGTCTTCACGAGATACAGCTGGTAGAGGACGGCGCTGATGATCTCGATCTTTCTGAAGTTTACGTTGATAAATGAGTCGATTGCCAGCTTGGGACAGCGAAGCGGATCCTTTCCCTGGGGCAGATTTTCAAACCACGTATAGTCGTCGAAAATCATGACGCCTCCCACCCTGAGAAGGTTGAATCCGAGGACTGCATCCATGAGGACATCCGGCGCCTGGTGGGAGCCATCGACGTATACCAGGTCAAAAGAACCCTTCCGGCCGGCAGCAATCAGGCGGGAAAGATGGATGTCCGACGTTCCCTTGTGTTTGTGGAATTCCACCGGATTGGGGCTGGCGGAGATGGCTATTCGGACATTGTGATCGAAGCGCCTTTCCACGGCGGACATGTCATAGCCAAGCGACTGATGCTCGATGCCGCCTTCCCAGGAGTCGATGCAATGAATCTCGAGCGGCGTGACAAGCCCGAGCTTTTCGATCATGTAGCATGCACTCGCCCCCTCGAAGGAACCGATTTCGAGTACGCGCCGAGGAGTGAACTGACCCAACAAGTTTTCCCAAATCGGCCTCATGCCCATGAACCAAGTTTCGGTGAACTGTTGGACGTTTTCTGGGTATTCAGCCACGGCTTGGGGTGTGGATTGATGGCGGTTCCACTGGAGTCAAGCGCCCCCCTGAGAGTGGGTTGCGGTCGGTGGGACCTCGGTATAGTCCCGTTGCAGCAGAGGATGGGCCAACGCACTGGAACAGATGGAATCCGGTTCGTGCGACCCGAACGGCCCATGACCCCGCCCTAGCGGGTAGCCCTGGGTTCCCTGGTCATGGCGGTGTTACATCCTGATTTACGTCTCGAGACAGCGAATGCCTTGGGCCAGGCGGTTCGGGAGCGGGTGGGGCGGGTCAGCCTCCACGATTGGATTCGGGTGCCCATATTGCGTCGAGACCCAGTCGCATCAGCAGTCTCGTTCCATGGAAGAACCTCGGGGCTGAACACCACTCTGCGGTAGATCCCGCCTGGGCTTGAAATGGAGCCACGTCATCGGGCATGGCCGCCCTTCCGAGCAGAGTAGCCATCGGCTGCTGTCGGGAACATTCTTCAGTCCGGGAATCTGGGACAGGTCGCGTGCGCCAGTGTGGATTTGGACGACGTCGTGTGTATCCGCGGAGGCTTGGATCATCCGGGGAAGCCTGCCTGCATAATTGGGCACCCAAGGGTGTAGCTCGACAAGGATGTCACTGGATCTGAACTGTTGGAACGTTTCGTCCTCCAGGATTTCGACCTCGTGTCCTTCGATGTCGATCAGGACGATGGCGTTCTGGTGATGTTCCACTGGAATGGAGGACTGAAACCCTCGATCTGCCCTTCCATGGACGCGTATCCGATCCCCTACCCGGTTGGTCGCGGCGGATTCATGGATCAGAGCCCGCCCCTTCTCGTCGAGTTCGAAGCAGAAGGATGTGCTGCACAGTCCGGCGACCAGCATCGCGACACCATAATATCCGTCCGCCGCCCCGAGATTGATGA
>CAZZKQ010000688.1:0-1838 GCA_964654875.1 uncultured Verrucomicrobiota bacterium
GGCTTGCGGTCCCGCGGAGCGGAAGACGGGGGAGATCAAGAGCGAGGCGATGCCGACAGGGCTGTGCTCCGTCACGGCCCCATCTCGATCCGCCACGCGTGGCGCACCCGTGAAGGGAGACGGGATCCTCTCAACCGCACCGGTGGGCTGGACTCGGTTTGAATCCCAACGGGATTCCGTCCTCCAGCCCAGGGTTGCCGAGCCCGCGAGGCCACCCTGGGTGACCGGTCCCCACCGTCATTCCAACCGCAACGCGGTTGCGCCTCGATCCCCCTCTCGCGTCGTAGTGCCATTGGCCTCCCTGTGTCCCCATCCCAACCGGCCGCAACCGCGTTGCGGTTGACCCCGATCCCATCTCGGTCTCCCAGGGTAGGTCCTCGTCCCTCGGCCCAACCCTGGGCTGGAGGCCGAAACGCCGTTGGCGTTGACCCTCGTGGGCGCTCCCGCCCAGTGACGCAGGGCACGGCATCACCCACCGCCCAGCAGCATCACCCACTGCCCACCGGGCATCAGACCCGGTCACCGGCCCGCGCGCTTCTTGCCGGATAGCGCCGGACGCCCTCCGGGGCGCTTCCCTGGACGCTGTCCAGGACGACCCAACGGACGCCCTCCGGACCCTCTCGCACCGGGCTTGGCCGACTTTGCCTTCTGGAACTTGTCCCTCCGGATCGGCTCGATGGTCTTGATCCGGGACCGCGGATTCAGCACCAGCGGGCAGCCTTCGAAGCCGAAGACGCGGCGCAGCTCGCCGGCCAGATACTTCTCGTAGGCCGGACTGAACAGATCCTTCCGGTTGACGAAGAGCAGGAATGTCGGCGGTGCCTGCTGGACCTGGGTCCCGTAGAAGAACTTCAGGCGATGCCCCTGTTTGCTGACCGGCTGCCGATGCTCGATCGCATCGGCCAGGGTCCGGTTCAAGACCGCGGTGGCCACCTTCTGACGCCACTGGGCCGACACATAGCGGATCGCCTCGAGAAGCCGATCCAGCTGGAACCCATCCTTCGCGGAGGTGAACAGCACCGGGGCGTGGTCGAGGAAGAACAGCCGCGAATGCACCCACTCCCCGAACTCGGCAAGCGTCAGCATCTTCTTCGGCCTGCCGAACTCCGGACCGTGCTTCCGCTTCGCATACTCCTCCTCCTGGGCGGCGCGGACCGGTTCGGCGACGAGGTCCCATTTGTTCACGACCACGATGCAGGCCCGGTTCGCCTCCATGATGAGGTCGGCGATCTTCTTGTCCTGCTCGACGATGCCCGACTCGGCCTCGACCACCAGGAGGGTGATGTCGGACCGCGCGATCGCGTCCCGGGTCCGCTCCGCGCTGAAGTGCTCCACGGAGTCGTCGATGCGGCGGGCCTTGCGCAGTCCGGCGGTGTCGACCAGCACGAACTGTTCCCGTCGACCCTCGGTCTCGACCTCGAACGGGACATCGACCGCGTCCCGGGTGGTGCCGGGGATCGGGCTCACGATGACCCGGTTCGAGCCGGTGAGGGTGTTGATGATGGACGATTTGCCGACGTTGGGACGTCCCACGACGGCGAGCCGGATCGGACCGGCCTCCCGGGGCGCGGGTGGGGAATCCTTCCGGATCTCGTCGGCGAATTCACCGGCCTCGTCGGAGTCCGCGGGGGTGGCGATCGGGGTCTTCGGAAGCCGGGAGAGCGCCGCGTCCATCAGCGACTCGATGCCGCGTCCATGGATGGCGCTGACCGGGAGGCTTTCACCGAAGCCGAGCCGGTCGAAGTCGGTCAGCCCCTCCTCCGCCCGGGCGTTGTCGACCTTGTTGGCCACCACGATCACGGGCCGGTTCGCGGTCCGGAGCCGACGGGCCACCTCCT
>CAZZKQ010000689.1:0-1834 GCA_964654875.1 uncultured Verrucomicrobiota bacterium
CTGCCAAGGCCTCCTGTGAAGCCAAGGCGCTCCGCCATCAAGGTTGCCATTCCCTGGGGCGTCGTGCTCGCCAGCCAGACCTCCTCGCCCCGGTCGAGGTGGCCGCGGGCCAACGCCACGATCGACTCATCGACGAGATCCGCCACGAGCCCCTCGTAGATCCAGCCGGCCGTCCGATGGATCTCGTCCGCATCACGTCCCGCGATGAACGTCGTCGCGAAATCACCCCACTGCCGAACATCGTCCACCCGTTCCTTCCGGGTCCATTGGTATCGAAGTCCCGCCACCAGGAACCGGGGAAGGTGACCCACCGAGAAGTATCCGTGCCGCCAGGCTCCCCACCCCAGGTAGAACAGCGATGACCCGTGCAGCAGGGTGTTGTCGATGTCGATGAACGCGGCCGTCATGGTGCCCGGCTGAGGCTATTGAGAGGGTGAAGGGCTGGGTTCGATCGCAGAATGGGATTCGTGGCTGCCGCAGTCGACGAACACGTCCAGGAGCTGTCCCACGTAGATCGGTGGGGATGCAGGGCGATCGAATGTGTAGACGACCTGGAGCACCCGTGTGTCCACGCGATCCTTCGCTCCTCCGGTGAAGTTCCGCTTGGGAACGAGGGTGGGCTGGATCCGCTTGAACCGGAGCGGGATGGGGTTGCCAGCCACGCCTCTCACCTGGGCGACCGCCTGGGCGGCCGGGGAGATGCGTGAGGCGCTGTCCTCATCGATGTCCACCCGGACCTGCAACCGGCGGGTGTCACCCACGATCATGCAATGCCTCTCCAGGGAGGGTGCCGTGAATTCCCCCTCGCGGATGTTGACCTCAAGGATCTCACCATCCCGCGGCGCTGTCGTGAGCGCCTGTTCCACTGTGGTCCTCGCCTCGTTGAGACGGGCCTTGCCGAGGAGTAGTTCGGATCTGGCTCGGGTGAGCAGAGCCTCCGCCTCCGAAAGCTGGAACCGGGCCTGCACCAGCTCCACCTCGGAGTTCACGTTCTCGGAACGCAGGACCTTGAGTCGATCGGCAATGTCCCGTCGCTCGTTCACCTTCTGTTCGGCGATGCGGATGGTGGCTTCCAAGACCGCGAGCTCGGTCTCCCGGGAGACCATGAGGGCCCGCGCACTGTCGGATTCGAGCTCGAACAGGGGATTACCGGAACGGACTTGGTCCCCGACCTTCACATGGATCTTGGAGACAATGCCGTCCTTGCGGGAATCGATCATCACGTTGCCGTTGTCGGCCTCCACGCTTCCAAGTCCGCTGACAAAGTCCTTGAAGGGTGCCGTCGGTGGCTCGGTCAACGGTTCCGGCGGTCCGGGCTGCCGGTCCATCCGGTAGGCCAGCCAGGCGCAGGACAGCACGCCGAGCAGGGCGGCAAGGAGGGTGAGGATTCGGGTCATGGGTGGGGCTGTGGGCTGTCGATCTTCTGGGCCTTCCGGATCCCCGTGATGCGGCCATCGTCCATGGTGACGATCCGATCGGCATAGCCGAAGATGCGGGGGTCATGGGTGACCACGACGACACATCGGTCGGGCGAGGTGGCCACTTCCCGGAGCAGGTTCATGGTGGTTGCCCCTGTGGTGGCATCGAGTGACGCGGTCGGCTCGTCGCAGACCAGGATCCGGGGTCGATGGACGAGGGCCCGGGCGGTGGCGATCCGTTGTTGCTGTCCGCCAGCCAGCTGCGGGGGGAAGTGGTGGGCGCGCGGGCCAATGCCGAGCCGTTCGAGCAGGACGTCGGCCGCCTTGAGGGCCTCCGGATAGGGATATCCACCGAGGACCAGCGGGAGGGCGGTGTTCTCCCGGGCGGTCAGGGTTGGGATCAGGGTGAACTGCTG
>CAZZKQ010000690.1:0-1830 GCA_964654875.1 uncultured Verrucomicrobiota bacterium
CGCGGCGTTCCGCCGGCAGGGACTCTGCACGGCGCGCAAGACTCCAAGACTCCCGCCTCTCAGGCCAGCAGCGCCGGCACCACCTGGGCGCCCGTGACCTCCGGATCCGTCAGGCTCGCCTCGCGACCCTCCTGCGGATACCGCAGCGCCGCGTGGTCCAGCCCCAGCTGATGCAGGAGCGTCGCGTGGAAGTCGTGGACGCTCACGACGTCCTGGACCGCCTTGTAGCCGAAGTCATCGGTCGCACCATGGACATGACCCGCCTTGAATCCACCACCCGCCACCCAGAGCGAGAAGGCATGGCGGTTGTGGTCCCGCCCATCAGCTCCCTGTGAGATCGGCAGCCGGCCAAACTCACCCGTCCAGAGAACCACGGTGGAGTCCAGGAGACCTCGTGACTTGAGATCTCGGACCAAGGCGGCGCTGGGTCGGTCGGTCTGGGCACAAAGACCCTTGAGCCGCTCGGCGTTCTTGTCGTGGGTGTCCCACGGCTGGCCGTTGAGGAAGAGCTGCACGAACCGCACCCCCCGTTCCACGAGGCGACGCGCGATCAGACATCGGCGTCCGTAGTCGGCCGTCACGGGATCGTCGAGGCCGTACAGCCGACGGGTGGCGGCCGATTCGCCCGAAAGGTCGAGCGCCTCCGGAACCGCGCTCTGCATCCGGGCCGCCGTCTCGAACTGCGCGATCCGGGCCGACAGCTCCGAGGTTTCCGGGTAACGGCCGGCGTGGTGTCGATTGATCTCCCGGAGGAGATCGAGCTGGTTTCGTCGGGCCTCCGGCGGAACCGACGCCGGCGTCCTGAGGTGGAACACCGGGTTGTCCCCGCCGCGGAACGGAGTCCCCTGGTAGACCGCCGGGAGGAAGCCCGCCGACCAGTTCCGCTCCCCATCAACGGGCAACCCGCCGGGATCCGAAAGGACCACATAGGCCGGGAGGTTCTCATTCTCCGAACCCAGTCCATAGAGCAGCCACGATCCCAGGGTTGGCAGGCCCGCGAGAAAGCGTCCGGTGTGCATGATCCGCAAGGCGGACTCGTGATCGACCGAACCTGTCGTCATCGAGCGGACCAGCGTGATGTCGTCGGCGATGCCCCCGGTGTGCGGGAGGAGTTCCGACAGTTCCATGCCGCACTGGCCGCGGGCCCGGAACTCATACGGGGCCCCGAGGACATTGCCGGCCTGTTTGTCGAAGTGGACCTCGAGATCTCCTCCTGGGTAGGGCTTGCCGCTCCAGCGGTTGAGTGCGGGCTTGCAGTCGAACAGATCCATCTGGCTCGGCCCGCCATGCTGGAAGAGGCTGATCACGGCCTTCGCCCGGGGCCGATGGTGCGGCGGGGCCAAGATCCCCGATGCCGCGGCGTTCGAACGGGCCATCAGGTGGGCCAGGGCAAGCCCACCCAGTCCTCCCGCTGAGCGGTTCAGGAAGGCCCGGCGGGACAGGTGGTTCGGGATCGGCGTCATTCCAGGTAGAGAAAGGTGTTCAGACCGAACAGCGACTGGCAGAGATCGGTCCAGACCCGGACCTCCCGGTTAGACTCCTCGGAGTAGACCCGGCGCTGCAGATCCAGGAACCGGATGTAGGCGTCCCGCTCCCCCGCGTCCGGCTCGCGTCCGCAGGCCAGGAGGAACGCCCTCCGGATCCGGGCTCGATCGTCGGAACCCGCCTCGGCAGCGAGGCGTTGGACCATCTCCCCGGCACGGCTCCGACTTGCCTCCGAGTTGAGGAGCGTCAGGGCCTGCAGCGGCATCGTGGTCGAGGCCCGACGGGTGCAATTGAAGACCACCGAGGGGGCGTCGAAGTTCCCCAGGAACGTCGGCACCTGGGTGC
>CAZZKQ010000691.1:0-1825 GCA_964654875.1 uncultured Verrucomicrobiota bacterium
TGCCGGGGTGGTGAGTCATCCGCTGATCGTCACGGTCGAGGGACCCGGCACGGTGCGCCGGGTGCCGGATCAGGGCGCGTATGAGGTCGGCACGGAGGTCGAACTGGTCGCCGAGCCCAAGGGCGATGCGGTGCTGGGGGGCTGGACCGGAGCGGTCACGGGCACGGCCCGACGCGTCCGGGTGACGATCACGGGGCCGACCACGGTCGGTGCGCGGTTCCTGCCGCTGCATCCGGTGGCGACGGAGGTCCGGGGCGAGGGCCAGGTCCTGCTGAGTCCTCCCGAGGCGCGTTATGCCGAGGGGACGGTGATCTCCCTGACGGCCAAGCCCGCGGAGGGTTGGGGCTTCGTGCAGTGGAGCGGGGACCTGGTGACGACGACCCAGGAGGCGGGGTTGACGGTGGATGCCCCCAAGCGCGTGGTCGCGGAGTTCGCGCGGTTGGGGACCCTGACGACCCGGGTGCAGGGGCAGGGGACGATCGGGCGGAGTCCCGATGCGCCGTCGTATCTGCCCGGCACGGTGGTGACGCTGCGGGCCAACGCGGCTGAGGGCTGGACATTCTCCCGATGGAGTGGCGGGGCGACCGGCACCAACGCCGAGGTCGCTGTCACGGTGGGGCGTACCGAGGCAATCGTGGCGGAGTTCGTCGACGGCGAACCTCCGGTGCTGGGGCTGTCGGAACCCGTTGCGGGCACGGTGACCGAGGGACGGTTCCGTATGAAAGGGACGGTGTCGGACAACGTGGGAGTGGGTTCGGTGGGCTGGACCTGGAACGGGACTGCCCAGCCCGGGCTGATCGTGCGGGAGGGGGGATTCGAGTCGGACGCGCTGGAACTGAAGGTGGGTCTGAACCGTCTCGAGGTGACGGCGCGTGACCTGTCGGGCAACGAGGCGCGGGTGGTCCGTGAGGTGACCTGGACCCCGGTGCGGCTGCTCGAGGTGGGATCAGCGACGGAGGTGCAGGAGGGACAGCGACTGGTCTATCCGGTCCGCCTCGCAGCGCCGGGGGACGTGGGCGGCATGACGTTCCAGCTGCGGTACGATCCGGTCCTGTTGGCGGATCCGCAGTTCGAGTGGGGTGCGTTGGTGGGGCAGAGCGTGAACAGCGTGAACCTGTCGACTCCCGGAGAGATGGGGGCGGCGTTCTCGCTGGCGGGTCTGGCGTTGCCGTCGGGGACGAACCCGGTGGCGCTGGTGAGTTTCCGGGCGCGGAGCGTGTCGGGGGTGACGTCGGCGGTGCTGACCCCGACGATTGTGAGTCTTGCGACGCCTGCCGGCGCGGTCCTGAAGGACGGCAACGCGGCGGTGTCGGGTGCGGGTCGGATCCTCCCGCGGAAGATCCGGGGCGACAACAATGCGAACCAGCGGATCGATGTGGGCGATGCGGTGGTGATCAGCCGGCTGCAGGTGGGCTTGGAGGAGGCGCGTCCGTGGGATGTGCCGCTGAACGATCTGAACGACAGCGGGACGATCGACAACGGCGATGTGATCCGGGCGTTGCGGATTGTCGTGGGGCTGGATCTGCAGCCGAAGGCGGCGCCGCGGAGCGGCGAGTTGAGTGTGGAGAGTGGAGCGTTGAGAGGGGAAGGCGTAGTCGGTGCTGGAGCGGCGGAGAGAGTTGAGCCTGGGGTGGGGTGGGCGCTGTCGCGCCCAGTGCCGCAGGGCACTGCAGCACCCACCGATCTGAGGCCTGTGGCCTCAGGGAGGGGAGGCCTGCGGCCTGCGAGGGAAGATGGGGTTGCGTCTGGTGTCGAGACGGGGTCTGGCCCGAGCGAGGCCGGTCTGAACCCTCAGCTCTCAGCTCTCAACTCTCAGCCCGCCCGC
>CAZZKQ010000692.1:0-1823 GCA_964654875.1 uncultured Verrucomicrobiota bacterium
GTTCTACACGCTCGACGGCACTGATCCCGACTTCCTGTCGCGTCCGTATGTGGGACCGATCAACATTGGGTCGGCCGGTGAGTTGCGGACGATCGCGTATTCGGCGGACTTCTCCGCCTCCGTCCGGGGACGTCCGGTGGCGTTCCGCTTCCTCCAGCCGCAGGTCATCGACTGGGGCGTCCTGCCTGGGGTCCGGTATGGCGATCGGGTCCCGCTGTCGGTGAAAGCCAGCAGCGGCTTGCCGGTGGGGGTCAGCGTGGTCTCGGGTCCCGCCCAGATCGTGGAGGGACAACTCCGGGCGACCGGGGTCGGTGCGGTGCTCCTACGTGCGGTGCAGGCGGGGTCGGACCTCTTCTCCGCGGTCACCTCGGAACAGAGCCTCACCATCGACAAGGCGGTGCAGACCCTGACGTGGCCGACGCTGTCGGATCGCACGTTCGGAGACACCCCCTTTGGAGTCGGGGTGACGTCCAGCTCGGGTCTCCCGGTGGGGCTGTCCGTGGCCTCGGGCAAGGCGACGGTGTCCGGGTCGCAGGTGACGCTGAAGGGGGCGGGAGGCGTTGTGCTTCGGGCTTCCCAGGCGGGCACGGATCTCTATCTCCCGGCCTCTGAGGAGCGCGGCTTCTCGGTGGCGAAGGGCAGTCAGACCGTGACCTTCCCGGCGCCGGCGGATCGCCCCTTCACCTTGAGCGTGATCGCCCTGTCGGCAGGAAGCTCGAGTGGGCTTCCGGTGGCGTATGAGCTGGTGAGCGGTCCGGCACAGCTCGAGTCGGGCGGGCTGCGTCTGACGGGTGTCGGCCGTGTCGTGGTCCGGGCAACGCAGTCCGGGAACGACGACTACCTCGCGGCGACGTTTGTGGAGCGGGCGTTTGAAGTCACCAAGGGCACCCAGACGATCACGTTCACCCCGATCGGGTCGAAGACCTTCGGCGATCCGCCGGTGACGCTCCAGGCCACGGCGAGTTCCGGATTGCCGGTGACCTTCCGGGTCAACAGCGGTCCCGGGGCGGTGGACGGGGCTCAGCTGACTCTGTCCGGTGCCGGGACCGTCGTGGTGCAGGTCCTCCAGGCGGGCGACGCCAACTGGTCCCCGGCGACGGCGGTGCAGTCGGTTCCCGTGGCCAAGGCGGTCCAGACGCTGACGTTCCAGCCGTTGCCGAACCGGGGGTACACGACGGCTCTGATTCCGCTGGTGGCGAGTTCGAGCAGTGGTCTTCCGCTGACGTATCGGGTGGTGTCGGGACCGGCCACACTGGTCGGGACGGATCTCAAGCTTACGGGGGTGGGCACGGTCCAGGTGGCCGCGGACCAGGCCGGTGATGCCAACCATCAACCGGCCAGTGCCACGGCCAGTTTTGGGGTGAGCCGCGGGGAGCAGACCCTGACGTTCGATCCCATCGGGGACCAGGTGCTGGGTGGGGGTCCGATCACGCTCCGGGCGACCAGCAGCGCTGGACTGCCGGTGGCGTTTGTGGTGGTGAGCGGTCCCGCAACGGTCCAGGACAACCAGCTGACCCTCACCGCTGAAGGCACGGTCGTGGTCCGGGCCCGACAGGTGGGGAGTCCGCTCTGGCTGTCGGCCCAGCAGGACCAGACCTTCCAGGTCCTGAAGGTGACGACCCTGACGCTGTCGCCGGTCACAGGCGGGAGCATCGGGGTGGATCCGGTGAAGGCGCAGTATCAGCCGACGGAGTCGGTGACCCTCACGGCGGTGGCGTCGGAGGGGTACCAGTTCAGCAACTGGACGGGTGATCTGTCGGGATCGGCCAATCCTACGACACTGGTGATGAGTGCGAACCGGACGGTGGGAGCGGTCTTCAAGG
>CAZZKQ010000693.1:0-1815 GCA_964654875.1 uncultured Verrucomicrobiota bacterium
GGCGAGCTGCATCAGGCGCTGACAGGCCTCGGGCGCAGCGGCGTCGCGTCGGACCACCTCCCGGAGCCGCTCCCACTCGGCGTCGGTCTCCCCCAGTTCCCGGTGCACCCGGGCGAGACGCTCCCGGGCGGATCCCGGACCCGGCTGGTCGGGGAACCGTTCGATCAGGGTCTCGAGGGGTTGCTTTGCGTCGACCCAGCGCTTGGCCTTCAGGAGGGTTTGCACCCGATGGTCGAGGGCCCAGTAGTTGGTCGGATGTGCCTCGGCCCAGGGCCCCATCTCGGCGTCGAAATCCGCCCCGCCCCCCGGACCGATCCGATTGCCCTTGGCGAAATCCGGCTTCTGCCAGTCGAGTCCCGGGGCCATGCCCTCGGCCTTCTTCCGGGCGAACGTGGCGAACTCCTTCTCGAGATCCGCCATCGGCAGCGTCCGACGCTCGAGCGACTCGAGGATGAACTGGCCGTCGTGCAGATCCCCAAGCACCTCACGGAGGCGGTCGATGCCGAACCGGTCGATGAGGAACTCCACGACCAGCGACGACTCGTAGTAGGCGAATTGGAGGTGCAGCGGCGACTTGGGCATCAGGAAGGCCGCGCTCAGCCGGGCGATCGGGGTGAGTTCGGTCCCGAGGATCATCTCCCGGTACTTCGGCGTGAGCTGTTCGCCCCAGGAGGGATCGGCCAGGCGTTCCTCATGGACCGAAATCCCCTCGCTCAGCCAGCGGGGCATCTTGTTGCGGGTCCGCTGGAGGGTCACGACGTGACAGAACTCGTGCCACAGGACCGCCTCCCAGTTGACGGTTCCACCGGGATTGGTGGCGGGGCTGTTGGCGGTCACGACCCGGCCGAAGCAGACGCCGAGGTAGCCGGGGTTGTCGGGCATGCCGAAGGTGCGGACGCCAAAGTCCTTCGACTGGGCGAAGATCTCGACCAGCGTCGGCTCGGCGAGGGTGGCACCGTACTTCGGGGCCAGCGCCGCATGGGCGCGTTCCAAGAGGGCGATGACCCGGGGCCCGTAGATGGCGGCCTCGCGGGACTGCATGCGGATGATGAAGTGGGCGTTCGTGAGGCTGGAATAGGTCGCGAGGGTGTCGTGGAGGGTGACGAGGTTGAACTGGGTGACATCGTAGCCGTCGCGCTTGTGGACCTCCTGGGCGAGGCTCCAGCCCTCGTCTTCGTCGCCAAGGCGCAGCAGGTCGTTGGCGAGCTGGGCCTTGGCGGGGAGGTGGTCCGGATCGAACCGCAGCGCCTCCCGCTGCAGGGCGGCTCCCTCCGCGAAGCGGTACTTCTGGGAGAGCTTCGCGCCGATGAGATGGGGCACCCGGGGGTTGTTGGTCCAGAACCGCAGGGCCTTCGATCGGGCCTCGGCTTCCGCCGCGGGCTGGTTCCGCAGGTGGGCGATCACGGCCGCGTAGGCGGCGGCCTCGGGATGGTTCGGATTGGTCTTGGAGACGGCCCTGAGAAGCTCCTCGGCGCCGTCGTAGTCCTCGGCGTCGATCCGCTGATCGGCCATCAGGAGCAGGCTGGGAACGTGTCGCGGATTGATCTTCAGCGCGGCCTCGAGCGACTGCGCGGCCTGGTCCCGCTGGCTCCCGGCGAAGGCGCGGGCACGGCCGAAGTGCAGATCGGGATCATTGGTGGACTGCTTCAGACCCTCGTCGAAGCGTCGGGCGGCCAGGGCGAAGTCATGCTTCTCGAGGGCCAGGTTGCCGCTGGCAAGGACCACCTCGCGCTCATTGGGGGCCGCCTTGCGGGCGACGTGGAAGACACGGTCGAGGACGATCTTCGGATCGGCCCCGGAGGCGAGGGCGGCCTG
>CAZZKQ010000694.1:0-1813 GCA_964654875.1 uncultured Verrucomicrobiota bacterium
GCCTGTCGGACTTGAGGTCGGAGTCGATCACGACCGTCGGGATCTTCGCCTGTGCCGCGCTGGCCACGGGTGCCACGAGGGCTTGCGAATCAAGCGGGGCGAGGACGATGCCGCTGACATTGCGGGCGGTGAAGTTCTCGACCACCTGGATCTGCTGGTCGCGGTCATCCTCGCGAAGGGGCCCCTTCCAGAACAGCTTCACCTTGGCACCCTGCGCGGTCAGCTCCTTCTCGGCCTTGACCGCTCCGGCGTGGATCGACTTCCAGAACTCGTGGGTGGTGCCCTTGGGCACCACGGCGATGGTGTAGGATTCAGCGGCCTTCAGGACCACGGAGGTGCAGAGGACGAGGGAAGCGGTCAGCACCGCCTTGAGAGGGGAGATCATGGGGAGAGGCTACGGAACCGGATCCCGTCCCGGCAAGGGTGTCGGTGTCGATGTCGGTCCTGGCGGCGCGACCCGCTTCGCCGTGCACCCCGGGGGCTGCCATGGCAGGCTGGAGGCCGATGCAACCCGTGCACCACCCGCTCCTCTACCAGGTCAACACCCGGGTCTGGCTGCAGGAACTGTCCCGACGATCCGGGCGGCCGGCCACGCTGGATGACGTGCCGGACGACACGCTCGACCGCTGGAGGGATTCGGGGTTCGACTGGGTCTGGCTCCTGGGCATCTGGCGGCTGGGACGCGTCGGTCCGCAGATCTCACGCTCGAATCCCGAGTGGCGGCAGGAGTTCCTCCGGACCCTGCCAGATCTCGATGAGGCCGACATTGGCGGGTCGTGTTTCGCAATCGTGGACTATGGAGTGGCGGATGGGTTTGGCGGCGAGGAGGCCCTGGCCCGGTTCCGTGCCCGCCTCGCACGGCGGGGGATCCGTCTCATGCTCGACTTCGTTCCCAACCACGTCGCGATCGACCACCCCTGGGTCGCCATTCATCCCGATTGGTTCATCGCCGGGAACGCAGCGGACCTCGAACGGTCCCCGGCCAATTTCATCCGGCTCCCCGATGGACGGATCCTCGCCCATGGACGGGATCCCTATTTTCCCGGATGGCCCGACACCTTGCAGCTGGACTATTCCAAGCCCGGGCTCAGGGAGGCCATGGCCTCGGAGCTGGTGTCGATTGCCGGACGCTGCGACGGGGTGCGGTGCGACATGGCGATGCTGCTCCTGCCGGATGTGTTCGGAAGGACCTGGGGCCGACAGATGCCCGATTTCTGGCCGGAAGCGATCCGTCGGGTCCGCGAATCACGACCGGACTTCCTGTTCATGGCGGAGGTCTACTGGGACCTCGAATGGACCCTCCAGCAGCAGGCGTTCGATGCCTGCTACGACAAACGGCTCTATGATCGCGTGTGTCATGGTGACGCCGCATCGATCCGCGCGCACCTGTCGGCTGGTCTGGACTACCAGGATCGGCTGGCACGCTTCCTCGAGAACCACGACGAACCCCGGGCCGCAGCGGTGTTGCCGTTCGAACGTCATTGCGCCGCGGCGGTGCTCACCTTCCTGAGCCCCGGGATCGGCTTCCTGCACGAGGGGCAGGGTGAGGGCCGCAGGATCCGCGTGTCCCCCCATCTTATCCGAGCCCCGGAGGAACCCGTCGACGAGGCGCTCCGGTCCTTCTACGCCGACCTCCTGGCCACACTCCGCCTGTCGGTGGTCCGGGAAGGATCGTGGCAGCTGCTGCACTCGATATGCGGCAACTCTTCGCCGGATTCGTGATCGATTCGCGCATATAACGGCAAGTCGTTGCGGCTGCGCCGCGCCGTGATGCCGGCACTGGAAACCCACCAGACAGGGCGGTTCTCAACCA
>CAZZKQ010000695.1:0-1806 GCA_964654875.1 uncultured Verrucomicrobiota bacterium
GGCCAAAGTTCCATAGTGCGCCGTCCATCGACCTCGGGGAAATAGGACCGCAGCTCCTCCCAGATCTTCGGGGCGGTGACGACATGGTTGGACTGTTTCCAGAACTGCACCTCGGACAGCTCCCGATGGTACCAGCCATTGCCCACGATCCCGTGGTCGGAGGGACGGCGGCCGGTCAGGTAGTCCGACTGTGCCGTGCAAGTAACCGCGGGCAGGGCTGGATCGATCGGCGTGGCCGGATGCCCGCGGGTCCAGGCCGCGAGGCGCGGAGTGTGCTCCCCGATCAGCCCGCGGGTCAGGCCCACCACGTTGAGAACGGCGGTGCGGTGCATCGTGACGATTCGTGGACTGGCGTGTCGCGCGCGGGTCCGTCTACGGGGCGATGGCGAGCCGCTGGTCCTCGGCGGAACCGGCCATGAGCACGCCCTGCTCCTTGTAGGCCCTCAGCACGAAATGGGTTGCCGTGGAGAGGACCCCCTGGATCGTCGAGAGCTTCTCCGACACGAAGGTTGCGACCTCGCGGAGATTGGCACCCTCGACCTCGACCAGGAGGTCGTAGCCTCCGGACATCAGGTGACAGGAGCGAACCTCGGAATACTTCGAGATCCGTTCGGCCAGCTTGTCGAATCCGCCGCCGCGCTCAGGGGTGATCTTGACCTCGATCATGGCCCGGACCAGATCGCGTCCCAGCTTCTCCTCATTGAGCACGGCGCGGTATCCGAGGACGAACCGGTCGCGCTCCGCCTGACGGATCCGATCCCGCACCTCGGCCTCGGTGAGAGCGAGCATGGCCGCGATCTGGGGGGTGGAGAGCGAGGCATCGGAGGCGAGCAGCTTGAGCAACGGATCCATGGTGGGCGGATTGAACTGGGGTCCCGGGACTCGCGGAAGGGAATTCTGCCGGGGGTTGGAGCGCCGACCATCCGGGCGTCAGGACTTCGGCTTGGGCCGGAGGGCGCCCTCCCTCCGGCTGGCGAATGGACCGAACGCGCATTTTGATCCGGACATGTTCCCGATCCGGACTTGCCCGAACCGCGGTTCCGGATCCATTGTACCTCAGAAGCGCCCCGGAACCCGAACCGACCGGCACTCCATGCTGACCGTCCTCGCCTCCTCTCCAACCCGATCCGGGTTCTGTGATGGCTTGTCCCGTCGCAATTTCCTGCGCATCGGCTCGCTGGGACTCGGGGGCATGGCGCTTCCCGGGCTGCTCCGGGCGGAGGCCGCCGCAGGCATCGGCAGCCGTGGCAACCCGCACAAGGCGGTCATCATGATCTTCCTCCCGGGCGGGCCCTCCCACCAGGACATGTTCGACCTGAAGATGGATGCCCCGGGAGAGGTTCGTGGGGAGTTCAAGCCGATCCCGACCAACGTTCCCGGAATCCAGATCTGCGAGCACCTGCCCCGTCTCGCCCGGCTGGCCGACAAGTACACGATCATCCGGTCGATGACCGGCATGGAGGACCGACACGAGTCCTTCCAGTGCTACACGGGTCGACTGAACCGGAACCAGCCTCCCGGGGGTTGGCCCTCGATGGGATCCTATCTGAACAAGGTGCAGGGCCCCGCCGATCCGTCGATGCCAGGATTCGTGGGCCTTGCGCCGAAGATGGGCCACGTCCCGTGGTCCGACAACGGCGTCGCCGGATTCCTGGGGGCCGCCTGTGCTCCGTTCGAGATCAACAAGGGCGGAGGCAAGGACGACATGATCCTGAACGGCGTGACGCTCGACCGGCTTGCGGATCGACGTGCCCTGCTGTCGGGTCTGGACCAGTTCCGTCGCGACATCGACAGCTCGGGCAACCT
>CAZZKQ010000696.1:0-1806 GCA_964654875.1 uncultured Verrucomicrobiota bacterium
CCCCCGGCTCGAGGGAGCCGGCACCCGTCTCGACTCCCGGACCATCCTCGTCGGGTTCGCCGTCGGTCTCCTCTACAAGACCGCCAACGTGGCCTTCAAGCTCTGGAAGGACGTCCCCGAGAAGGTCTTCGGGGCTCCGCTCCGGGGCGGCTCGATCTCCGTCGAGGTCTCCCCCGAGATGGTGGGAGTGGGCTACATCATCGGACCCCGCATCGCCGGGATCATGGCGGCGGGCGGCGTGCTCAGCTACCTGGTGCTGATCCCGCTGATCCAGTTCTTCGGACGCCGTCTCGGCGAGGTCGTGCCGCCCGGGACCCGCCTGATCGGCGAGATGTCCCCTTCGCAGATCCGAGGCGAATACCTCCTCTACCTCGGCGCCGGTGCGGTGGCCGCGGGCGGGCTCATCAGCCTGATCCGATCCCTCCCCACGCTCTGGCATGGGATCCTGCACGGCATCGCCGACCTCACCGGGGGCCGGGGCGGCGACCCGGATGCCGCCGGCGGGCGGACGGGTCGGGACCTGTCCCTCAAGACGGTGCTGATCGGCATCGTCGTGCTGCTCGGGGCGATCACCCTCGCCCCGCCGCTGCGCATGAATCTTCTTGGTGCGCTCCTGATCGTGTCGCTGGGGTTCCTGTTCGTCACCGTCTCGTCCCGGCTGACCGGCGAGATCGGGTCGTCGTCGAATCCCGTCTCGGGCATGACCATCGCCACGCTCCTCCTGACCTGCCTCGCCTTCCTCGCCGTGGGGTGGACCGGAAAGGGGTACTACGTCACGGCCCTCTCGGTCGGCGCCATCGTCTGCATCGCCTGCTCGAACGGCGGCACCACGTCCCAGGACCTCAAGACGGGCTTCCTCATCGGGGGAACACCGCGGCTCCAACAGATCGCCATCCTCGTGGGAGCCCTGGCCTCCGCCGTCACCCTCGGGCCCATCCTGCTCAGCCTGAACCAGAGTGCGACCACCTATGTCGATGCCAAGGAGATCGCCCCCACCCTCAGGGTCCCTGCCGAGTCCCTCAAGGATCTCCCGCGCGAACGCATCCAGGGCTCCCAGGGCATGCATGACCAGACCGAGTACCGGGTCTGGCACCAGCCCGACCCGGTCGGTGGCGGATCGCAGAAGTTCCTCGTGGACGAGGCGGGTCGACCCGTCTGGATGGTGGATCCCGGGATCAACGGGAGCCATCCGGAGCGTCCCGATGGGAGCGTCGTGCGGAAGTTCGATGCCCCCAAGGCGGTTCTGGTGAGCTACATCATCAAGGGCATCCTCGACCGTCAGCTGCCGTGGGAGCTGGTGATCCTCGGGGCCCTGCTCGCGCTCGTCCTCGAGCTCGCCGGGGTCAATGCCCTCGCCTTCGCCGTGGGGGTCTATCTGCCGGTCGCCGTCTCGATGGGCATCTTCGCCGGCGGGGTGATCCGGTGGTGGGTCGACCGTTCCCAGAGGCCGGACCAGGTCCGTCGGGGCCTGGGTCCGGAGGAGATCTCGGCGGAGGGGGATCGCTCCCCGGGAGTCCTGATGGCCTCGGGCTACATCGCCGGAGGGGCGATCGCCGGGATCGTGATCGCGTTCCTCGCGGCGGGGTTCGAGTCGACGGATCGGGCGATCACGGAGTGGGCCACGCGGTCCAACCGGTTCTTCGCGGGACCGGATGCCGACCTGCTGTCGATGCTCCCGTTCCTGGGCCTCCTCGTGCTCCTGGCGCTTGCGGCCCGGGGACGGATTCTCGGGGCGCGCTGACGCCCGCCGAAGACCCATGGATTCCGCTTTCCACGGTCGGGGTGCCCGGGGCTACCCTCCGCCCA
>CAZZKQ010000697.1:0-1805 GCA_964654875.1 uncultured Verrucomicrobiota bacterium
CGCGGTCGAGTCGCCAATGCTGGAAAAGGCGACTGATCGGGAGAAATTGCGTCACGCCTACATCTCACGATTGGGGGAGCGACATCTGTAGGGGTACCACCCTCAGCTCTTGGTCGAACCCAAAGCGCTTTGACTCTGGGCGGACTCGATCCAGAACCCGCGGTTGGCGAGGGCGCCGCCCTAGAGGACGTGCACGACGAGTCCTCGGCGACGGACGGCTTCAAGGAGGGCCTGCACGGCGGGCTTCATCGGTTCGCGTGCGGTCTCCCAGTACACCCGCGGGTCGAGGATGGGCCTAGGCAACGGCTTCACCCGGATCCACCCCTGCTCTTCGGCAGCCTGATTGTAGGCCAGATCGCCAGCAAAGGGGTTGTCCTCTTCCTCACCCAAAAGCTCGGGATGCTGACGAAGCAGTTGGAGCGCCCTCCGAGAAAGGGTCTCCGCGGCAGCGACCTCTGCGGTGTCGGGGTGGAAGGCTGCTGTGCGAAACCTTACCCAGCGACGGACGAAGATGCCGTGGCTGAAGGCGGTCTGCTCCTCGTTCCATCCTTGGTCGGCGACAGAGATGACCCGCCCGTCAGGCAGAATCCAGCTGGCACGGTTGGGTTGAATCTCGGAGGCGAGATCCGGTGAGGAGGCTGCGGTGGAGTCTGAGGACGGCGTCGATGGTTGGGTCATACGGGGCGTTGGGTTTCTGGGAAGCGTAGCAAGACCTGGCGGATCGGTTTCTTGGGATAGGAGGTGTTGTGAGCATCGGTGCTCTCGTGAGATCTATCGGCTGGTGGCGGGTTCGGTGCGGACCGACTCATCATCTGATCGCGTCATCCCTCTCCTTTTTCCTCACTGCTGCCGCGTATCCGTGTCAGCCCCTTCTGGTTTAAACCGCGGATTGAGGTTGCGGATTGTGATCCCTCAAGCGCCGAAGAGATGCCGGTATGGGAACGCCCGGGACCTAGCCCGGTCGGTCGCCCCATCCACGAAGGCAGGGTCGCGGGCGCACAGGGTGCCGAGCCAGTCGACCCGGACCTCGATGCCGCTGATTCGAGGAAGATCCAACCGATCGCTGTCCCAGCACGCCATGATTGTCGGCACCTCGGGGATCCGACCGCCCGTGTGCGTGCGACACGCCCTCTCCAGGAGGGTCAGGCCGTCGGCGTCGAGCGGCAGGATCCCCTCGTCGTGGAGCTGTCGCACCAGCACCGCCGCCCGGTCCCCATGGCCCGGGTCTGTCAGGTCGTTGTGCCGGCAGGAGTCGTGGAGCACGGCGAACCCGCTAACGACATCCGCTCGGATCCCGGGCGTCGCCGTGGCGAGGCGGAGGCCGTTCTCCAGGACGCGTGCCCAGTGGCCCACCCCATGCAGACCGTTCCACCGGAGCCGATACCGTGCCCGCACCGCGGTGATGCACCGGACCAGGACCGCCTCCCACCCGGGCGGGATCGGCGGGGTGGGAGGCAGAGGGTTGCCTTCGGACAGGATGTCGCTCATGCGCAGGTGCTGTGAAGGAGGGGTGCGGGTCACGGACGGAACACCTCGAGGCAGGCCTTGAGGGTGTTCTCGTGGAGGTCGAGCACGTTTTCGAACGGCTGTTGGTACCCTCCTGCGAGGTTCCAGACGATCGGGATGCCTCGATCCTTGGCGAACCGGAACACGATCCGATCGCGTTCCAGCATCTCCTCCGTCGTCAGATCGCCCCCGAGCGGATCGTCCCGATGCGGGTCGGCTCCGGCCTGGTAGATCAGGATCCCGCACTTCGAGAAGGGTTCGAGCTCCTTGTCGAGGGCCTTCAGCCATGACGCGGCCCC
>CAZZKQ010000698.1:0-1804 GCA_964654875.1 uncultured Verrucomicrobiota bacterium
CTATAGCGCGTAAAAGTAGAAGTTTAAGTTCCACAACCGAGCGACGTTTGATCTTCTGATTCTGAAAGTCCATACGGATTCTGGGGCATGGGCGCCCTGCTGCAGGTGATTTACGGCGTCCGTATGCGATTTGGGGGGTCCTTATCGCAGTTTTGGGGCAAACAGGATCTTTGGTAAGCATTTTGCGGCGTTGATCAGTATTATTGTGGACCATGCCACCTGAACCATCATGCCGGGCCGCCGGGTACGCCGCCTTGATCGAGCACTTCGGGATCCAGGGCATCGCACCGTGGCATCAGTCCTCGGTGTGCAACGGCGCAGCGAAGTGGATCGATCGCTCCGCGAGCGGGATCGCCGAGACCTACCCCGCGCAGTACTGGCCCGGCGATGATCCCTGCGACCACCTTGAGTTCGCGCTCAAGTACGACGGCACCGACCTCGCACTGCTCGCGAAGATCCTTCCGGCGATCGGCGCCGAGTCGATCGCGCGCTGGGTGCAGGCGACGCCCCAGGGCAAGTACACGCGACGGATCTGGTACCTCTTCGAGCTGCTCACCGGCCAGCGCCTGCCGCTCGCCGACATGACGGCGGGCAACTACGTGGATCTCCTCGAGCGCGACGAGTACTTCGTGCTCGACACGCCGACGCAGGTGCGTCGCCAGCGGATCAACGACAACCTGCTCGGCAACGGCGACTTCTGCCCGGTCGTCCGCAGGACCGCGGCGATCACGGCCTTCATCGGCCGCGATCTCTCCGCCCGCAGCCGCGAGATCATGTCCGGCCATTCGCCGGAACTGCTCAAGCGCGCGATGGGCTACCTGTACACGAAGGAGACGAAGTCATCCTTCGAGATCGAGCACATCAAGCCAGACGCCTCGCGGACCGAGCGGTTCGTGGCCCTGCTCCATGTCGCCACGCATGATGACCTATGCGAGACGCCGCGGCTCGTCGAGGCGCAGAACCAGATCGTCGACCCCCGATTCCGCGAAGCGAGCTACCGCACCGACCAGAACTACGTGGGCGAGACGGTGCACTACGGGAACGAGCGGATCCACTACGTGTGCCCGGGCCCCGATCTCGTCGGCAGCCTGATGTCGGGCGTCATTGCCGCGCACCGCCGCATGGAGACGGCTGGCGTGCACCCGGTGCTGCACGCCGCGCTCGTCGGCTACGGATTCGTGTTCGTGCATCCGTTCGGGGATGGCAACGGTCGCATCCATCGGCTGCTCATCCACAACATCCTCGCGCGCCGCAGCTTCGTGCCGTCCGGCATGGTCTTCCCCGTGTCCGCGGTGATGCTCAAGCGGCCCTCCGAGTACGACGCGTCGCTCGAAGCATTCTCGAAGCCGATCCTTCGGCTGGCCGACTACGAGCTCGACGACTCCGGCCGCATGACCGTGCGCAACGGCGGTGTCCTCGCTCCGCTCTACCGCTATCCCGACATGACCGCGCAGGTCGAGGCGCTCTTCGCGTTCATCGAGCAGACGGTCGAGACGGAACTTGCGGAAGAGCTGTCGTTCCTGGCGAGCTACGACCGGACGAAGCGCGCGATGCAGGAGGTGGTTGATCTGCCGGATCGAGACCTCGACCTGTTCATTCGCCTGTGCCTGCAGAACCAAGGAAAGCTGTCGAAGGCAAAGCGCGATTCGACGTTCCGGGCCTTGAAGGATGACGAAGTCGCCCAGCTCGAGCGATGCGTTTCCGATGGATACGGGTCGACGGGCTCGGGTGAGTCAGGCAAGCGATGACTGACGCGCGCGGATCGTGAGCGGGCTGTCCCCGGTGTCACCGGTACCGAAACCCC
>CAZZKQ010000699.1:0-1797 GCA_964654875.1 uncultured Verrucomicrobiota bacterium
CCCGGACCACCAGCTTGCCGAAACCGGACTGGTCGAACAGGGCGACCGTCTCCCGGGCGGCCCGATGCTCGGCGGCGTGGTTCGGGAACCAGTTCTGGCGGCCGAAGCTGTAGTCCATCACCGGGGTCCGGGCGCCCTCCGGACGCGTGAACCAGTTGGGACGTTCCCATCCCCCCTTCACCCCGAAGCTGGCCCCGAGCGCCGCGAGACGGTCATGGAGCGGACTCATCCGGACATTCCTGGCCGTCTCCGGTTCGCGGTTGGGCCAGGCCATCTGGTAATGCAGTCCAAGCACCTCGACCACGCGGGACCGCAGATAGGCCCGGTTGTTGGCCCAGGGACCGAACCGTCGGACATCCACGCTCCAGAGGTCGAGCGAGGGCTGTCCTTCGAGGATCCATTCGGCGAGGTATTTGCCCGCACCGCCGGCGCTGGCGATGCCCACGGAGTTGAAGCCGCAGGCGACGAAGAGCGACCGCAGCTCGGGCGTCTCGCCCATGAGGAAGTTGTTGTCGGGCGTGAAGCTTTCCGGGCCGTTGACGAACTTCTCGAAGCCGCTGGCCTGCAGCGCCGGGATCCGATGCTTTCCGTGGGCCAGCGGCACCGAGAACTTCTCCCAGTCCGCCTCCAGCAGCTGGAACGAGAAGCGGTCGGGGACCCGGTCCACCATCCAGGGCTTCGACTCCGCCTGGAACGCCCCGAGCATCACCCGGTTTCCCTCGCCCCGGAAGTACAGGCACCGGTCGGGATCGCGTCCCACCGGCAGCTCATCGAACGCCCCCTCGATGGGGTTGCTGACGAGGTAGTGGTGCTCGACCGGGTGCAGCGGGAGGCTGACCCCGCAGCGGAGTCCGATCTGACGCGCCCACATGCCGCCCGTGAGCACGACGATGTCGGCGTGGAGGACCCGTTCCTCGACGGAGCCATCCGGATGGGTGAGCGCCACGCGCACACCGGTCGCCCGGCCGTCCTTGTGGAGGATGTCGACCACGCGGGCGTTCTCGACCATGCGGGCGCCCCGCATCGAGGCCCCCTTGGCGAGGGCGAGGGTGACCTCCTTCGGGATCACCTTGCCGTCGTGCGGCAGCCACGCCGACCCCAGGACGTCATCGACCCGCAGGAGCGGCCACCGTTCCCGGGTCTCCCGGGCGTCGACCAGATGGGACTCCACCCCGAAGTATTCCGCCATCGCACAGGTGCGCTGGAGCTGGGTCAGCCGGGCCGGGGTGGTCGCCGCGATGAGGCTGCCGACCTGCTTCCAGCCGACGGAATGGCCCGTCTCCTTCTCCAGTCCGGCATACAGCTCGGCGCTGTATTTGTTGATGGCGGTGAGACTGGTGGAGGTACGGAGGCGTCCGACCAATCCCGCGGCATGCCAGGTGGTTCCTCCGGCCAGCGCCGTCTGCTCCAGCAGGACGACATCGGTCCAGCCGAGTCGGGTCAGATGGTAGGCCACGCTGGCGCCGACGATGCCGCCACCGACGACGACAACGCGGGCGGAAGAGGGAAATGGGGACGACATGACGGACGCTGAGGTATCCGAACCCGGGTACGGCGGCCATTCCGAAGTGTGTGTGGGATCCAAGGACCACTCGGAGCCGTTCGGGATCGACCGCGAGTCCGCGGGCTTGAACGTTCGGTCAAAGACTGGACTCTTTGGCCCTCAAGCGATGAATACGCCCGGATCCGCCGTTCCTCCCGCCGCCCGCGACAAGCTCCTCTTCACCCCCGGTCCCCTGACCACCTCCTCAAGCGGCAAGGAGGCCATGCTCCATGACGCCGGGTCCTGGCATTGGG
>CAZZKQ010000700.1:0-1793 GCA_964654875.1 uncultured Verrucomicrobiota bacterium
TCACCCGCTGGAAGGAAACGCTCCGCACCGAGCCCTGGAGGACCTCCTCGACACTGACCGAGATCTCGCCCTCCACATCGGCCCCGCGTTGGGCATAGCTCCGTGCCGAATCGTCGGACGGCTCACCCCCGGGGAATCCCCCCTGTCGTCCAAAGAACTGCTCGAAGAAATCGCTGAAGCCCGTCCCACCGAAGTGGAACTCGTACTCCTCGCCCCCGGGCGCGGTCCGACGGTTGCGGCGTCCGCCACCACCGGCCGACTGCTGCCATCCAGGCGGCGGCTGGAATCCCCCACCCTGCTTCCAGTTGGCGCCCAGCGTGTCGTATTTCTTCCGGTTCTCGGGATTGCCCAGGACCTCATAGGCCTCGTTGATCTCCTTGAACTTCTCCTCGGCGACCTTCTTGTCCTTGGCGACATCCGGATGGTACTGGCGGGCCAGCTTCCGGAACGCCTTCTTGATCTCATCCGCCCCCGCAGTCCGCGGGACGCCGAGGAGCGTGTAGTAGTCCTTGAATTCGACAGCCATGTCCGATGTGGGGAGACAATGGGAGGTTCCCCCGGGGGATGCAAATGCCCCGACCCACGATCGTACCGCACCCGAGCCCGCCCCACGGAAAGGTCCTGGCCCCGATCCCACCTCCCGGCAGACCTGCTCCAGCCTTTGCACGATCCGACGACTCCCGTAGCGTCCAGACATGTTCGATTCGCTGTCCGGCAAGCTGCAGAACGTCTTCCGCAACCTGAGGGGACTCGGGAAGATCTCGGAGTCCAATGTGAGCGATGCGCTCCGGGACGTCCGCATGGCGCTGCTCGATGCCGACGTCCAGTTCAAGGTCGCCCGGGACTTCATCGAGTCGGTCAAGCAGAAGGCCCTCGGCGAACAGGTCATCCAGTCCGTCCACCCCGGACAGCAGATGATCAAGATCATCCACGACGAGCTCGTGGGACTGCTCGGTTCCGAGAACGCCGCCCTGCAGCTCAGCGGCAACCCGGCCTGCATCCTGATGTGCGGTCTCCACGGCTCCGGCAAGACCACCAGCTCGGCCAAGCTGGCCCGACTCCTCACCAAGCAGGGCCGCAGCGTCCTGCTGGTGGCGGCCGACGTCTATCGTCCCGCCGCCATGGACCAGCTGGCCGTCCTCGGTGAGAAGCTCGGGGTGCCGGTCTTCGTCAAGAAGGGGGAGACCGACGTCAACCGCATCGCCAACGAGGCGCTCGATCACGCCCGGACCCAGCAGCGGAACACCCTGATCTTCGACACTGCCGGCCGACTCCAGATCGATGAGCCGTTGGTCCAGGAGCTCGTCCGCCTCCGGGATCTGATCAAGCCCCAGGAGACGCTGCTCGTCATCGACGCTGCCACCGGCCAGGAGGCCGTGAACGTGGCCACCCATTTCGACAAGGCGCTCAACCTCACGGGCGCGATCCTGACCAAGCTCGACGGTGACGCCCGGGGCGGCGCGGCCCTCTCGTTCAAGAGCGTCGTGGGCAAGCCGATCAAGTTCATGGGCGTCGGGGAGAAGCCCGAGGACTTCGAACCCTTCCACCCGGAGCGGATGGCCCAGCGGATCCTGGGCATGGGCGACGTCGTCAGCCTGGTCGAGAAGGCCGCCGAGGCGGTGGACCAGGAGAAGGCCATGGCGCTCGAGGAGAAGATGCGCAAGGGCACGTTCACCCTCGACGACTTCCTGATGCAGCTCCGCGAGATGAAGAAGCTCGGGCCGCTGGAGAACCTCGTCGGACTGCTCCCCGGCGGATCCGAGATGGTGAAGGGGGCGGATCTCTCCAAGAGC
>CAZZKQ010000701.1:0-1786 GCA_964654875.1 uncultured Verrucomicrobiota bacterium
GACCTGGCCCCGGAGCATCGAGAGGAACTCCTCGGTCTTGATCCCGAGGTCCTTTTCCATGCTGCCGAACAGCTGCTCACGGATCTGCCTCTCGGCCTTGTCGCGAAAGGGCCGCATCACCGGATCAGCCCACATCTGCCCGATCGGGGCCGACCGCATCCCGGCCTCCGCCGACGTCCAGTCGGGCACCGAGGCGACCATCAGGGCATCTTGTGGAAAGATCCGGGGGGCGGGTGGAACGGCGGCCTCGAGTGCGGTGAAAAGGAGGCTGAGCGACAGGATTCGTGCGACGTGCATGAGGGCTAACGTTGCGAGCACCGGGGTCTTGGCAAGCCGATTTCCGCCAGACCCGTTTTGCGATTCATGCGCCGCAGGTCGCGGTCGCGGCCGCCGCGCCCCGCGGTTGCCTCGGTGGCCCGAGACGCCGACGGATCGAGGAACCGTGTCCTCTTCGGATCGCTCGTCCAGTCCGCATGGAACCTAGGACCGGGAATCCGGGACCGTGGGTTCGGCGAAACGAGTCGTATCCTTGCAGGGTTCCAATGCCGCGATCGCCGCCATGATCCGACGTCCGATCTCGTCGTAGAGAAATCTCTGTCGGGCCTTGTCGGCCGTTGCCGCCTCGTCGACGAGGGCCTGCAGGTCGACCGGATGCCCGAACTTGATGGCCGAGGGATGCGGTCTCGGGAATCGCTGTCCCCGGCTCCAGGCCTGGTCGAGTCCGAACACCAGGACCGGAATCACCGGTACCGATGCCTTGGTCGCCAGCAGTCCGATCCCCCCCCGGGCCTCCTGGAGCCGGCCATCCGCCGATCGCGTACCCTCCGGAAACAACAACACGGCATCCCCCTTGGCCAGACGTCCCAGCACGACCTTGAGACCCGATGGGCCCCCGCCATCCCGGTCGATGGGGATGCCATTGAGATGCTGCAACAGCGCTCCGAACCATGGGGGTGAGAATAGCGTGTCGCGCGCCAGGAAGCTGATCGACCGCGGCAGGCAGCATCCGATTAGGGGTGGATCCGCGAACGAGACGTGGTTTGAGGCCAAGAGGGCGGGTCCGGCGATCGGGACCCGTTCCGGATGGAGGATGCGTCCCTGGAAATAGGTGAAGAACAGGTTTCGCAGCACCACCCGGGCGATCCGGTACGCCAGGTTGTTCTGGCTGCAATCACGTTTCGACTGGGATGTCGTGCGGGATCTCATGCGACCTCAACCCTGAGTCCGTCGTAGGCCAGCCACACCCCGTCGGGGAGCTCTGCCTGGTCGATGTCGTGATCATAGTCGTGGGTGAGGTGGGTCAGAAAGGTCCGCTCCGCCCGGATTCGTCGTGCCGCTGTCAGTGCCTCGTCAAGGCACATGTGGGTCGGATGGGGTTCCTTGCGCAGGGCGTCCAGGACCACGACCTCCACGCCCCGAACCGCCTGCACCACCGGGTCGGGCACCTCCTTGCAGTCGCTGAGGTAGGCCAGCCGAGCGCGGCCCTCCTGGCGGAACAGATAGCCGAGGGACTCGATGCGGCCGTGGGGCAGGGGAAGGGGGGTGATCTCGAGGTCTCCGACCCGGAATGGGCCCGTGACCTCCCGTGGATCCGGGTTGAAATACCCCTTCGGTACGGTTCGCCCATCGAAGGCGTACAGGAAGACCCGTCGAAGATCCGCAAGGGTCGTCGGACTGGCGTGGATCGGCAGCGCTCCCCCGCGCAGGTCACAAACCCGACGGCAGTCGTCGAGACCCATGATGTGATCGGCATGGGCATGGGTGATCAGGACGGCGTCGAGGTAGC
>CAZZKQ010000702.1:0-1784 GCA_964654875.1 uncultured Verrucomicrobiota bacterium
GACGCACCAACTCCGGCCCGGGAGCTGTCGGGGTGTGACGCTGCTGGAACAACTCCACCTTGCCCCCGTCGTATTCGCCTCCGTGCCAGTGGCAGTAGAGGATTCCCGGGACCTTGCCCGACCGCCTCCTGGGCATCAGCAGGACTCCGGGAACCCGGGAGCCGGCGCCGTTGTCGAACTCGAAGCGCTCCTCGGTCCAGTCTCCACGGTCGAGAGCCTCGACGATGCGAACGGTCGACGCCATCGACCGAGGCGGCAGCTCTCCAAGGCTCTGCCAGAGATTGGAACGGATTTCATCGCGCCGGCGGGCCCACGATCCGGGGTTGGAGGGGATGACCAGCGGCGGGACGGCGACCGCAGCGCGCAGGATCGCCATCCCGGCAAGGCCATTGGTGTTTTGGGTATCCCCCACGGCATCCCTCCCGACAAAAAGACCGGACAGCAGTCCAAGGATGACGAGTCCACGAATCCTGAAGGCCATCATGGACTCCAGATTGGCATGGTGCACCGGGCAAGTCACGGGCCGCCCGACGCCGGACCTGTCACTCGTAGGTGTTCAACCGGGCCACCAGCTCCCGGTTGACCGCCCGGAAACAGCTATACCGGAACCGGACCTTGGCCTTGTCGAGGCCGATGTGGAACCAGGGGCTCAGGCGGGCGAGAAGCTCGAAATCACGGACATCATGGAGCTCCCCGATCATCCATTTCACCTCTTTGAGGATCTGCTCCGGGAAGGCGGTGACGATGTCATATTCCGCTCCCTCGGTATCGATCTTGATGAAGTCGACCTTTGTGATGGCGTTCTCCCTCAGGAAATCCCCGACGGACCGGATCTGGACCTCCAGCAGACGGTTGCCACCGAGACCCGCCTCGGGGATGAGGCTCCGCCCACCCGTGTCGAGGCCATGTTCGAGCCCCTTCATGCTGAAGGTGCCGCTCTGGGAGCCCAAGCCGAAATTGAAGACCCGGATGTTTGGGTATGGAGCTGTATTCAGCTTGAGCAGCTCGAAGTTGTCGGGAGCCGGCTCGAACGTGAAGATCCTCGCCCTGGGAAACCTGTGGGCGAAGTACACCGAGGCCGAACCAATATGGCCACCGATGTCGAACAATACCTCAGGCTCCCCCTCGATGGGGAAATGGTACTCGGCCCGATGCCCCTTGCGAAAGAGGACCTCGTTGAGTGCGGCTGCGTCATCGCTTCCCGTCCTGTAGTGGAAGGGATGCCCCCCGAACCGGAACTGCCTCCGCTCCGATGGAAGCCGATCCCAGCGCAGCGCAAACTGGAGTGATCCCGATCTCCAAAAGAACTTCAGCCGCTTTTCAAGACCCTGCGCCAAGGAGCTTCCCATATCTCGCGCAACGGTGGCGTGGCCCTCGATCAGGAGTCAAGTGGAGGTCCCTCAGGAGGCGCAGGAGGCGGGGATGATGATTGCCGATGTTCGTAGAGGCGGGTGTGGCGGAATAGCGTCGAGTAGGCGGTCGAATAGGCGATGAAGAACCCAGGGTAGCCGTCCAGAAAACCACGCCGGAACACATAGGCGCGGACGAACCGCCACAGGGATCGGACAATCACCCCCATCGAAGACCAACGGGCCTCCGACTCCAGTTGGCGCTTCAGGTAGAGATCGGCGTAGTACGGGAACTTGTTGAGGTAGGCGGTGATGGTCGGGTTTGTGTAGTGGTGCAGATCCGCCGTGAGGTCCTTCACGGACCCCTTGAGCTCGACACGACAATGCTCCTCCGCCCCGCCCCAGCGCCCGGCGTCCCTCCGGTACAAACGTAGC
>CAZZKQ010000703.1:0-1783 GCA_964654875.1 uncultured Verrucomicrobiota bacterium
GCGGATCGGAGGGAGGCCTGCGAGGAGTGTTCCCTGTTCGAGATCTGCCTCCCTGATGCGACCGGGGCAACAGCCCACGCCCAGCGTCTGGCCCGGTTGCTGTTCGAGGTCTGACCCCCAGCCCTTTCCCCGGGATGCCTGAGATCGTCCAGAACACCCTCTACCTGACGACCCCGGGCACCTATGTGGCCCGAGACCACCTGACCCTGCAGGTGGAGGTCCCTCTGTACCCCGAAAATCTTCCCGCTGAGGAGCGAGGCAGGGACACCCGCACCGGTACCCGCACGGTTTCCATCCCGATCCACCATCTTGAATCCATCTGCGTCTTCGGTCCCTCCACCGTCAGCCCGCCCGCGCTCGACCTGTGCTGGGAACATGGCGTCGCTGTCAGCTTTCTCACGGAGTGGGGACGCCTCCATGCCCGTTTGACCGGTGTGGCCGACACCAGCGTGACCCTGCGCCGTGCCCAGTTCCGCGCAGCCGATGATCCCGCACGAAGTGCCGCGATCGCCCGTCAGATTATTGCCGGCAAGCTACAGAACTCCCGCAACTCACTGCTGCGTGCCGGACGGGAGAACGGAAGCGTGGAGGAGGTGGGCCGATTGCAAGAGGTCACGGATGGATTGGCCCGCCAGATCCGGACGCTTCCGACGGTGGACGAGCTCGAAGCCCTTCGCGGTGCGGAGGGAATGGCGGCTGCTGGCTATTTTTCGGTGTTTAGCCTCGCCTTGAAGCAGCAGCGGGAAGATTTCCGGTTCACCACCCGGACCCGTCGACCCCCACGCGACCGGATTAACTGCCTGCTCAGCTTCCTGTACGCCTTGGTCCGACACGACTGTGTCTCGGCACTCACCGCCGTGGGACTCGACCCATTCGTTGGATTCCTCCATGCCGAGAGGCCGAATCGGCCATCGTTGGCTCTCGATCTCATGGAGGAATTCCGCCCTTGGGTAGCGGATCGACTCGCGATCACCCTGATCAACCGTCAGCAGATCGGCCCGGGGGATTTCCAGAATCGCGAAGGGGGAGCGGTCGAGTTCAACGAGGCGGGACGGAAACGCGTCATCAAGGCGTATCAGGAGCGGAAGCTGGAATCCTTGAGCCATCCTCTCCTGGACCAGAGTCTCAGGATCGGTCAACTGCCCTTTGTGCAGGCAAGAATCCTGGCACGGTACCTCCGAGGGGATCTCAGCGAATATCTGCCACTGGTGCCAAAATGAACCCCATGCGTCCGATCCTATGCTGATCCTGATCACCTATGACGTCTGCACGATCGAAAAGGCCGGACGCAGGCGCCTGCGTAGAGTGGCCCAGGCTTGTGAGGACTATGGGCTGCGGGTCCAGAAGAGCGTGTTCGAGTGTCAGGTCGGCCGAGCCGAGTGGGTGCTGCTTCGGGATCGTTTGTTGCGGGAGATCAAGAACGACGAGGATTCCCTCCGATTCTATTTCCTCGATGAGACCGCCAAGGGGCGGACCGAGCACCACGGCATCGCCAAGCCCTTGGATCTCTCGGAACCCCTGATCCTGTAATGACCACTCCGCGAACCCCAAGTGCCGGCTCACCCCTCAGGGGTTCGCGATTCGCGATGGGGCGGGGCGACGGATCACCTCGATCGCGCATTTCGGAATTCCGTATCAGGACGAGCTGGACGGGTTCGCGCCAACGCCCTAACAAGTCTCTGCGATGCAAACCTTTGAGGCCATCGCTGTCGCCCCGCTCGAGAGAGCGGGGCGCGGATTGAAACCCCCGCCCCCCCGGGCCGCCCCCCGGCCCCCAGGGTCG
>CAZZKQ010000704.1:0-1777 GCA_964654875.1 uncultured Verrucomicrobiota bacterium
TGGACGGCCAACAGCGGAAGGTTGGATCTGGCCTCGACCGGCTTCAGCGGGACCCAGTCGACGGCACGCCGGCGTTCCCGCTCCAGCCAGTCCTTGAAGCGGGCGTCGACCCGTTCCCGGCGCCGGACCTCGAGCGGTCGCGGATCCTTCACGGGCACTCCGAATCGGATCCGGGGACGGCCAATCGTATGATGCCCACCCTGCTCCTGGTCGAGCTTCACGACGAAGCGTGTGCCTCCCGGGAACCCGGTTTCGCCATCGAACTCGAAGGTCGCGGCGTGGAGGGCATTGAGCTTGCCACCCTCCACATCCACGGCCCATCCGGTCTTGGGATTGCCATCGAACGCATGGGCGACCGGGAATCCCCCCTGCTCCACGTCCGCCTTGGCCGACCGGATCCGGACCGGCTTCGCCTCACCGGCCGCATTCCGTGGCGCGGCGGTGATCGTGACTTCGGTCAGCACGAAATTGCCATGGCCGGTCCGACCCGGCCCCTTGCTGGGCAGCGTCTCGTCGGTCAAGGCCTCGATCCGCAGCGAATGGACCCGGGGGAGGTCCGTGTCGAAGGTGAACGTGTAGGAGTCCTTGTCCGGACCGGGTGCGCCCAACAGCACCGACCCATCCTCGAGCACCTTCCCCTTCTCGCCGCCCGCGGTCTCGACGGAGAGGGGGCCCGGCGTGGACCACTCGTCCGTCTCGATCGGGAACCGTTCCTCCAGCCCTGTGAGGAGTGCCGAGGCCTTCTCCAGATTCGCCCGGTGCTCCACCTCCCAGCCCGGCCGGGGCAGGTCGAGGTCGGGCTCGTCGGCGTTGTTCAGGAACGCCATCAGCTGATAGTACTCCCTGTGCGGGATCGGATCGTACTTGTGGGTGTGGCACTGGGCGCAGCCCACGGTGAGCCCCAGCCAGGTGGCCCCGGTGGTGGCGACACGATCGGTCATTGCATGGAACCGGAACTCGAGGGGATCGATGCCCCCCTCCTCGTTCAGCATGGTGTTCCGGTGGAATCCCGTGGCGATCCTCTGGTCGACCGTGGCGTCCGGCAGCATGTCCCCGGCGATCTGCTCGATCGTGAACCGGTCGAACGGCATGTCGGCGTTCAAGGCCTGGACCACCCAATCGCGCCACGGCCAGATCGACCGTTGCCGGTCCTTTTCATAGCCGTTGGTGTCGGCATATCTCGCCAGATCCATCCAACGCCGGGCCCAGCGTTCCCCGTAGTGCGGGGACTCGAGCAGGTGGTCCACCACCTTCTCGTAGGCACCGCTGGAGCGGTCCTTCACGAACGCATCGGCCTCCTCCGGTGTGGGCGGAAGCCCGATGAGATCCAGGTAGAGGCGACGCACCAAGGGATACTGGTCGGCCTGCGGGGACGGGGTGAGCTTCTCCGCCTCAAGCCGGGCCAGGACGAACTGGTCGATGGGATTCCGGGGCCAGGATCGCCTCCGGACCGTCGGGGGTGTCGGAGCCTCCGGCGGGATGAAGGCCCAATGCCTCCGGTACTCTCCTCCGCCGGCCACCCAGCGCTTCAGGATGTCCTTCTCGGCGTCGGTCAGGACCCCCTTCGTGCTCGGTGGCGGCATCACCTCATCCTCGTCCGAGGACAGGATGCGCTTCACCAGTTCACTGTCCCCGACCCTGCCGGGAACGAGAGCCATGGATCCCGACTTCGACGGCTGCATCGCCGATTCCCGAAGGTCCAGCCGAAGCCCCCCCTTCCGCGTGGCGTCGTCCGGACCGTGACACTTGAAGCAGTGGCGGGAGAGCAACGGGCGCA
>CAZZKQ010000705.1:0-1777 GCA_964654875.1 uncultured Verrucomicrobiota bacterium
GTGGGGGGGGTTGGGGGGGTTGGGGGGGGTGGGGGAGGTTGGGGGTGTTGGGGGAGCTGACATTGACCACGAAGAAGTCGGCCAGCGCCCAGAGTTCATGGAAGGACGACGCGTAGTCCTCCGCCGCCGTCTCCAGCGGGGTGATCTTGGATTTGCCGAGGTTGATGCCCACCGGATGGGCTGGCCAGGCGCCCCGCACCCGCCAGTCCGCCAGGCGGGCCGCAAGGGCTCGGGCGCCGTCGTTGTTGAATCCCATCCGATTGATGATGGCCTCCTCCGCAGGAATGCGGAACAGACGAGGGCTCGGGTTGCCGGGCTGTCCATGCCGGGTCACTCCACCGAGCTCCGAGAACCCGAACCCCAGTGTCGGCCACATCGGTGCAGCCACACCGTTCTTGTCCATGCCCGCGGCCAATCCGAGGGGATTGGGGAAGTCCAACCCAAGGACCGACACGGGCAACGAAGGGATCGGCGCGACCTGCGAGACCCATTCCCGGAGCCAACGGTTCCGGGAGGCCCACGCCAAGGCCTCGAGGGTCAGGCCATGGGCCCGTTCCGGATCGAGCGCGAAGAGGACGGGGCGGGCCAGGGCTCGGTAGGCATTCATCGGGATCGGGGACGTCAGAGCGGATGGCGCGCCAAGGCAGAGACCAACCGGCCGGCAATCAGCAACGCGGTCAGGAGCAGGATTGTCCCACTGAAACGGGACAACCGGCGCAGGGTCGTCATGGAGAACCTGCCATGTCCGCGGGAGACCCCCCAGCTCAGACCGGTGAACCAGACGCAGCCGGCGATCGCCACCCCGATGCAGAACAGGAGCTTGCACGCCGGAGTCGGCGCCAGGGCACCGTGAGCCACCAGAGAACCTGTGATGCCAATCCACAACAGAAGGACCCCTGGATTCGCCAGGACCCGCACGAACCCAGTCCAGAATGCCGTATGGGGGTGGAGCTTCTCCTCAACGAGATGTTCGAGTTCGCCCAGCCTCCCACCGATCTCGAGATTTCCCGCTCTCAGGTATCGGATTCCCAGCCACAGGACGAGCAGGAAGCTGCTCAGTTCCATCGCCGCCCGGACCAGCGGGGCCTGGAACATGGCGGCGAACCCGGCGGAGGCGATGCCGCAGTAGGCCGTCTCCATCACCGTCGCCCCGAGGGCAATCATGAAACCACGAAGGAATCCATGGGAGGCGCTCTCGTTGAGCACGGTGACGTTGATGGGACCGCCAAGAGCCGAGGTGACCAAACCCGCCCCCACTCCCAGGACTCCTGCGTAGATGAGATCGAGCCAGAGCTCCATGGTGTTCAGAAACCCATCCCGGGAACTCAGGCACCCGCGGAACCGCCAGCGGCGGAGCCATCCCTGGCCTCATCGTCATCCGGTTCATCATCCACCTCGATTTCGCGCTGGAGACGCCGCGAGATGAACGGCCGGATGAACCCGTAGAGGAGATAGACCGCGAAGACGAACGGAGCGGCGACCGGGAGGATCTTGCGCCAGAGCATCACAAGAAGACCGATCACGATCACGATGATCAGCGACTTTGTGAACGGGTGCTGGGCACGCCAGTCGAGCTTCTTGAAGGTCGGGTACTTCACCTCGCTGACCATCATGGCCGATAGGAAGACCAGGATGACCGGCAGGAGATACCGCCAGGATCCGACCCCGAAATCCTTTCCCTTCCACCACAGCATGAAGAGCGTCAATGACGCGACCATTCCAGCCGCCATCGGGATGGGGCAGCCCAGGAAATACTTCCCGCCTCCCCCGTCGGACA
>CAZZKQ010000706.1:0-1776 GCA_964654875.1 uncultured Verrucomicrobiota bacterium
GGACATCTCGCGCCTGCCCTGCTCGTACCGCGAGTGCTACAACCACTTCGCCTACGAGCTGGATTTCCTCACTGCCGAGGACCAGCGCTGGATCTTCGGCGAGACCTGCGCTTCCCTGCTTCGCTGGGCCTGATGGCGGCGCTCTGCCTCGGCTGTGCCTCGAAGATCCTCGACAAGTACACGTCGCGCATCGGGACGCTGACCTATGACCAGGCCTTGACCGAGCTGGGTCCTCCGAACCATGTGGCCGACCTCGACACTGGAGGGAAGGTGGCCGACTGGCTCCAGCAGAGCAGCCGGGTCTACTCCACCCCCAGCACCGCGGTGGTCGTCGGCTCCTGGCCCAGCGGCGTCATCATGAGTCCCGGTGGCAACATCGGCTCCACCCCCTCCGTCTACCTCCTGCTCACCTTCGGACCGGATCACCGGCTCACCGAAGCCCGACTCCAGTACAAATGAGCCGACGACTGAGGGTGGACCCGACCGGGGAAGGGCTCTGGGGATTGGCCAATCGGATCCTGGTCGTCCTCATCGTCCTCGCCCTTCTGGCGTGTGCCGGACTCACCTACCTGCCGCTGATCCAGCAGAACCGGGATCTCCGGGAGCGCCTCGAGCGGAACCGGGCGCAGCTCTCCACGCTCCAGACGGAGCTGCGCTCCCTGCAGTCGACCGTCAATGCGCTCCAGAAGGACAGGCGGACGGTGGAACGCGCGGCGCGCGAACGCGGCATGGCCCGCACCGGGGAAACCATCGTCAAGTTCGAGAGCCCACCGCGTCCGGAGACCAACCGTCCCGCTGCCATGCGACGCTGACGACGCGCGAGGCATCCGTCCCCGCCATCAGCGTGGGTGTCGTCCCCGTGCGGTGACCGGAGGGATGTGCCGGGGGGAGTCGAGGAACGCCACCCCTGCTACCGGGCGGCCGCCTTGGCCCAGGTGTCCTTGAGGCCCGTCGTCCGTACATAGACGGGATGACCGGGACGGCTGTCGACGGGGTCGGGCCAGAAATACCCGAGCCGCTCGAACTGGAACCGGCTGCCGGGTTCCGGGTGGGCGAGTGCCGGTTCAACCCGTGCGGTCAGGACCTCGAGCGACCTCGGGTTCAGGCACGACCGGAAGTCCCGCCCCTCCGCCTCCGGCAGTTCCTCGGTGAAGAGGCGGTCCAGCAACCGCACCTCCACCCCGACGCTGTCCGGGGCGCTGACCCAGTGGATTGTCCCCTTGACCTTCTTGGCGGCATTCGGCCCACCGGTCCGGGTGTCGAGGTCCGCCGTGCACCGGAGCTCGAGGATCCGACCGGCGGCATCCTTCACGACCTCATCACAGCGGATGATGCAGGCGTACTTGAGCCTCACCTCGCCGCCCGGACGCAGCCGGAAGTACTTCGGTGGCGGCGTCTCCATGAAGTCGTCCTCCTCGATGAACACCTCGCGGGTGAGACGCACCGTGCGGGTGCCCGAAGTGGGGTCCTCGGGATTGTTGATGGCCTCGAAGGAGTGGACCTCATCCGGCGCGAGGTTGGTCAGGACGAGCCGGATCGGACGAAGCACCGCGAGGCGGCGCAGCGCGATCGCGTTGAGATCCTCCCGGATGGCATGTTCGAGGACGGCGACGTCGGTCAGACCGTTGTACTTCGTCACCCCGATCCTCTGGGCGAAGGTCCGAACGGCACGGGCCGGTACACCGCGTCGACGGAGTCCCGACACGGTGGGCATCCGGGGATCATCCCAGCCGGTCACGCGGTTCTCGCTCACCAGCGCCAGCAGCTTCCGCTTGC
>CAZZKQ010000707.1:0-1764 GCA_964654875.1 uncultured Verrucomicrobiota bacterium
GGAGGAGATGTGGATGAAGGCGCTGAGATCCTTCGGGAAGCAGGAGCCCCCGAAGCCAAGGCCGGCATTCAGGAACCGGGTGCCGATGCGTTCATCGAGCCCCATGCCCCGGACCACCTCGAGGACGTTCGCCCCCGCAGCCTCGCAGACCACCGAAAGGGCATTGGCGTAGCTGATCTTGAGGGCAAGGAACGAGTTGGCCGCGTGCTTGATCAGCTCGGCCGAGTTGGTGTCGGTGACGATGATCGGTGCCTTGAACGGGGCATAGACCTCCCGCATGGCGGTCTCCGGCCGGGGGCTGTGGACTCCCAGCACGATCCGGTCGGGCTTCATGAGGTCCTGCACCGCAAAGCCCTCGCGCAGGAACTCCGGGTTGCTGACGACATCGAATTCAACCTTTGTCTTGCAATACCGGCGGATGGTCTCAGCCACCTTCTCGGCGGTCTTCACCGGCACCGTGCTCTTGTCGACGATGATCCGATACCGGGTGAGGCTGGTCGCGATCTCCCGGGCGACTCCCTCGATGTAGCTGAGGTCGACCGAACCGTCGGCCTGGGGCGGTGTGGGAACCGCGATGAAGATGACGTCGGACTTCTCAACCCCCTCTGCCGTCGACTGGGTGAAGCCGAGCCTCCCGATCCCGACGTTGCGCTGGACCAGTTCCTCGAGGCCCGGCTCATAGATGGGTATCCCGCCAGCCCTGAGGAGCTCGACCTTCCTCGGGTCGTTGTCGACACACAGGACCGTGTGACCGACCTCGGCGAGGCAGGCTCCGGTGACCAGGCCGACATACCCGGTTCCGATGATGGTGATTCTCATCCGAAGACGATCGTGATGGAGGCGACCCGGAGGCCACCGCACCGGGCGGGGGCCCTGACGGGACTATCTGGAACCGGAGGCACCCGCGGGCGCCGAGCTGGGGGCATTGGTGGAGGCCGATGTGGCCAGCTCCGGATGCTTCTGGACCAGACGGGTCCGGGCCGTCGCCGCCTGCTCGCCCACGACCGAGGCCGCGGCGCTCTTGAGGACCTCGTCGATCAACCCGAGGGCGACCGCCGGGGAGGTCGACTCCAGCAGACGGGCCTTGGCCAGGCGGGCCTGCACCGCAAATCCATCGCCTCCGCCGAGGATGGCCCGGTCGTAGGCCTTGACCGCGTCGGCATCCTTGCCCTGGGCCTCGAGGGCGGCGGCGATTCCGATGAGGGCCACCCCCACGAACTCGCTGTTCGGGTTCTGCTCCTCGAACCGCGAGAATTCCGACTGCGCTTCCGCATACTTCCCGGAGACGAACAACTGACCCGCCGCAAGGAGTCGAGCCTGCTGGCCGGCCGCAGTGCCGGGGAACTGGCCGCTCAACGCCAGCAGCTTGGCCACATCGGGCGCCTTCGGGGTCTCCCCGGGACCCACCGGGGGGAGGATCTGCAGCAGCTCCTTCGCCGCCGCGGCACGGGTTGCCCTCTGCTGGGAACGCACCACCGCCAGCACGGCGAGGACCACGCTCACCGCCAGAACCACTCCCACAACGAGGCGGCGGTTGATCTCCAACCAGGTCAGAAGGTCAAACCCTGGGCCCGAATCCGGTGCCGATGTCCCCTGCGGCTGCGCTGTCGTCGAACTCATAAAGTCTGAGGATTCTCGGTCCTCCACCCCAAAAACAAGGCGTAAAACCGGATCGCCCCACCCGCCCGCCCGCGGGTGCACCGATTGCGGCGCTGGACTACTCCTCGTCCCCGATCTTCGACTTCGACTCGTAGCGGGTGATCC
>CAZZKQ010000708.1:0-1754 GCA_964654875.1 uncultured Verrucomicrobiota bacterium
CGCGTAGGCGTCCTTCAGACGACCGATCACCAGCCGCGCCGCCTGCGACACCTGCGTCCGGTGGCGCTCCACCGCGCCGGGCGCCGCACGCTCCAGCTCGTCGATCGCCTCGCCGACCCGGCCGATCTCGATCAGCACGCCCGCCAGGTCGTACACATCCAGCAGCAGCTGCTTGTCGGTCGCCGGCGCGCCTCGCGTGCGGCGCAGATCGATCGCCTCACGCATCAGGCGGATGCCTTCGTCCACCTGTCCCTGGGCCAGCCGAACGCGCGCCAGCGCAAGCTCGGTGTCGATCTCCAGCGAACCACCCATGCCGGAGCGTCTGGATCGCAGCAGCGCGCGGTCGATCCATCGAGCCGCCTCGTCCAGACGCGCGTCGTCCTGGGCCAGATCGAGTCCCAGATTCGTCATCAGCGTCACGGCCGTCGCGTCGCTCGCCGTCGGCGCGCTCTCGAGCAGGCGCACGGACCGCTCACGAAGTGCACGCGCATCGCCGAGCCGTCCACACGCCGCCACCGCGTTGGCCGTGCGTGCCTGGATCAACAGGCTCTCGGAGTGCGCCTCCCCGAGCATGCGTTCGGTCAGCTGCCGCGCCTCGTCCATGCGGGCCGCCGCCTCGACCCGAAGTTCCGCCTGCTGCGCGGGCGCGACACCATCCACCAGCGCGCGCTGCGTGAGCAGGTCCGCAAGGTTCGCCAGGACATGCATGCGCACCTTGTCCGCCAGCGCGGCGTTGGCCAGATCCTCGCGCAGAAGCGTTTCCGCCTCGCGGCGAGCGGCCTCGGACCCGAGCGCGATCAGCAGCGTCGCCAGCGAGGTGCGCGCCTCGACCGCAAGGCCGCTGGCGGGGCCATGCGCTCTCGCGCGCTCCTGCATCGCGTGCCGCATGCGCGGAACCGCATCCTCCAGCCTGCCGGAGGCGACCAGCACCGACGCCAGCACCTGCTCCGCTTCGGCCACCGCGTCGCTGTCGACCCCGTGCATCGACGCGGCGACCTCCACGGCCTGCGTCGCCACGGCCGCCGCCTCCTCCAGACGCTGCAAATCCAGCAATGCACGCGCCCGCTGCAGCAGCGCACGACTGCTCACCAGACCCGCAGCACCCGCCATGGAACGCCGCGTCGCGATCGAGGCATCGGCGAGCTCCAACGCGAGCGCGCCTCGGTCGAAGCCAAGACTGATGTCCGCGAGCGCCTCCTGCAACTGCGCCTGCACCGCAGGCTGGCTCGCGTAGGCAGGCTCCTGGAGGGCCTCCGCCGCCGGCCGAAGGATCGTGCGCTCGATGAACGCCGTCGCCACATCGGTCGCGTTCACGCGCTGCAGACGATTCCCCAGATCCGCGGCATCGCCGTCCACGGCGCCGCGCCGCAGGATGTCCTCGAAGAGCCCGGCGCCGGCCTCCTGCGGGGTCACGCGCTCCAGCATGCGCTGCTGGAAGTCCGCGACCTGACGCACCTGCCGCTCCCGCTCCTCGGCCAGCGTGCGCGCCCGGCGCTCCGCCACGCCGAACAGCGTGCTCACGATCGCACCCGCCGCCAGGAACACCACCGCTGCGACACTGGCCGCGACCAGCCATGGATTGCGGCCCACGAACTTGCGCACGCGGTACACCGCGCTGTCCGGCGCGGCGAGCAGCGGCTTGCCGTGCAGCCAGTTCCGCACGTCGTCCGCCAGCTGCGCCACGTCGCGGTAGCGGCGCTCACGGTCGCGCTGCATCGCCTTCTCGGGAATCCAGTCCAGTTCATGGGCCAGCG
>CAZZKQ010000709.1:0-1749 GCA_964654875.1 uncultured Verrucomicrobiota bacterium
ACGTGCGCTCGGATGCCGGTGCCGGCCACGGCTTGGCATGGGGTACGGCCTGGCCGACCAGCATGGCCATGTACCCATCGATCCCGAACGAGTTGGAGGGATGCACCAGGGCGGTGCCTGCGACGACACTCGGCCCGTTTTCTCGGTAGAAGTCCACGATTTCGCCTGCTGAGCGAAGTGGCACCTCCTCCCGGGCGGTCCCCCAGAACGGCGTGTCGAGGCGAGTATTGAAACGGTAGTGCACCGCGAGGAAGTCTCGGATGTCGTCCCACGCGTCCGTGTTGTAGCGGTTGTAGAGTCGGATCAGCGAAGGGGTCGGCTCGCAGAGGCTGTCGACGAGCGAATCCGCCAGCGAGCTGGCCTCCACGCAGATCACCTGGAGCGCTGTCGCCTCGAGCGGTTCGACAAAGCCGGCGGAATTCCCGATCGCCACGACGTTCCGGACCCAGAGCTGCTGGTATCGGCCTGAACGGAATGGGACGACCCGGGTCCTGTCCTGGGGGATCCTGGGGTTCTTGCGGAGCAGCTCGGACCGGGCGTGGTCGTCATCGAGGAATCGTGAGGAATAGACGTAGCCGCGGTTGATGAAGTGCTCGTGCTCGATCTGCCACGCCCATCCAGCATCCATGGTCTCGGCGATGGTGTAGGGTAGAATCGGTTCGGAGGTGCGCTCCCATCCCCCGATCACCGCGCGGTCGCAGAGCAGGGTGTCGGAGTAGCTGACGAACGGCACCCCCAGGGCCTGTCCCAGCAGCTCCGAGCGAAATCCTGAGGCGTCGACGAAGAGGTCCGCCGTGATCCGGGTGCCATCCGACGTGACCAGCGCCTCGATCCCCATAGGTCCGGTCTCGGCCCGGACGGTGGCATCGGTGATGACGGCTCCCGCCTCCCTGGTCTGGGCCTCGAGCCAGCCGACCAGCTTGCGGTTCTCGATGTGGAACGCGTGGTTGTTGTGGAACTGTGGCAGGCCGTCGGGCCGGCGCGGGAAGGCTCGTCCCTGGGCCATGTGGGCCGAGGCCGGGCCCAGCCACGGGAACTCGTCGTTGAAGTAGAACCCGTTGTTGCGGGCCAGCTCCGCAAGCCGCTTCTCGAACTCGAAGGCGAAGCTGTAGAAATAGTGCGGTCGTGGCCCCCAGACGAACTTGATCCCCAGCTTCCACGTGGGCTCGGCCTCGGCGTAGAACGTCTGTGGTTTGATCCGCAGATACTCGAAGAAGTGTCTTGGGAAGACCGCGGTCGTGCCCTCGCCGACACCGATGATCCCGATATCGGGACTTCGCACCACTCGGACGTCGAGGTGGGGCAGGCGGCGCTTCAGGGTGACCGCCGCCATGAGGCCGGCACTGCCGGCCCCGAGGACCACGACAGACTGGATCTTCATCGCCGCGGGGCTCCGCTCACTCGGACCGAACCCGGTAGAACTGCAGGCCCTTGGACCCCAGGTTGCCGATGGTGAGGGTGTTGCCCGAGAAGCCCGTGCTGACCGGGGTCCAGGCGTTGAGATCCTTGGAGCCCTCGATGGTGTAGGTGTTCGATGGCACCCCGTTCCATTTCAGGGTGATCTTGTCCCCGGTCGGATCGAGCACCGGGGTCTCCAGTGCCAGGTCGCCGGGTTGGTACGCCCCGAGTTCCGCCTTGTAGAGTTTGGCGATAGCCTCGGCACTGAGCACGCCATCGTAGATCCGGACCCGGGCGTAGCTCATCGAGCCGCGCAGGCCACCGGCCGGTCCGCCGTTGCCATCGCTCTGG
>CAZZKQ010000710.1:0-1748 GCA_964654875.1 uncultured Verrucomicrobiota bacterium
GCCACACCGAGGACGAGTGAGGTCAACCGCTCGCGATCGCCAAATTGCCGACTCCAGCCTTCGATCTTGTTTACAAGCCCTTGAAGCTCCGCGTCCAGTTGAGCCTTCCGGGACTGGACCCTGCTCTTCTCTTCCTCCAGGACCGCCACCGAGCGCGTCAGAGGTATGGCCTCGAGCGCCGCGATCTCGGCTTCCCAGGCTTCCTCTGTCTTGCCCTGCAATGCGCCATCGAGGCGCTGCCTCTCCAGCCTCAAATCCGTTTCACATTTTGTGTAGACCCCGTGAGCGGCCTCGGCAGCGGCGGTATCCTCCACACCCAGGGTCTTCAGATACCCGTCTCGTTGCAGTCGGATCTCATTGAGACGGTCGAACAACGACTGAACATCCCCCGTTCCACTTGCGACCTCGACACACAGGTCGGTGAACCGCAGTTTGATTTTCGCTTCAACATCCCCGGTCCACGGCATCCCGGGGCCGACTTGGATGGTTTCCGAGTCGCCCATTCCACGGGTGACCTCAACCGAAACGGGCGATAAACTTTCCAGCCGGGCATTCAACTTCTGGGCCGCAATCTGTATCCGGAGGTTCTCCTCAGTCTTCGAGGCCGATCTCAATTCTTGGAGGATGTCATTCGGAATCGTCTTGAGGGACTTGAGATGGTCGTTGGCTTTGGCCCATGCCTGTCGCGCCTCGGTGAGCCTAGTATAACCCGCTTTCAGTTCTCCCGACGACTCACGCCGGCGGGCATTGACGAGCTCAACCTCCAACTGGTTGATCGCTTCCTGTTCCTGAAGGATGCGGGACTTCTGAGACGCCACAATCTGGTCGGCACCTGGCCAGTCCATGAACACCTTTTGGAGCTCGGTTTCTTCGATTCTTAGTCGTCTGATCTTTTCTTCGAGGCCAGTGCGTTGCGCCAGACCCAGCCTCAGAGACCGACCCTCCGCCACAAACAGTTCATCAGAATCAGCGGATCGCTGCTCTTCACGAATCCTATCTTTGATCCGATCCACCTCCTTTTCGTGATTCCTGACCTGAGCCAGTTCCCTTTCCGCCGTTTTGACCGCGTAGTAGGCATTCAATAAAGGACCTACTTTGTTGACCCACTTATTCTCGATTCCCCTTCCCTTCTCCGGACCGTTGAGAATGCGATCCCATTTACTGAAGTGGTCCTCGATATAGGATTCGATCTCGGCAAGGAGACGTTCGGGAGCGACATCTCCGGGAATCGCCGCCGCCCCCGCAAGGAGTGGGCGCAGATCGTCAAGGCTATCATTGTCCCGGAGTCCTTCGACAGTCTTGCTCAGCTGAGCCTGGCTGACGAACAACACATGGCGCCAGGTCGCTTCGTTGCGGCGAAGCAATTGCGACAGGCGTTCCTGCACCCGGCCAGGGTCCGCCATGGCAGGAGAAAGGTTGGACCCGAGGGAGGATGACGATACCGCGCCCCAGCACTTCGTCAGCGACCAGATCTGTCCATGCGCTTCGAAGTCGAGCGACACACGAACGTGGTCACCGGCAGGCCTGGGATACCAGCGTTCCATGGCCTTGCGCAGGACGGCGGGAGTGAGATTCGTGGGCGTGAACAGGGCATGCCACAAGGCCTGGTTCAGGGTGCTTTTACCGAACTCGTTCGGCCCCTGGATGACGCTCAACCCGGCCCTGATGTTGAAGACTCGGTCGTCAGCCCCTCCGAATGGATGGAGATGAATGCGGAGGATCTTCATGGGCGTTTGAGGGATTCAATG
>CAZZKQ010000711.1:0-1747 GCA_964654875.1 uncultured Verrucomicrobiota bacterium
CCGTGGCTCCTGCGGGGCCCATCATTTCCCCGGAATTGCTGTCCACGATCCCGGACCGCCCTCCGACGAACATCCTGGAGGCCCAGATCGTCCTCTCAGGCCTCGGCATCAGCTCGGGTTCGATCGATGGAGTGGGAGGCTATCAGACGATGCAGGCCCTCCGTGCGTTCCAGAATTCCAAGGGGCTGGAAGAGTCCGGTCGGCTTGATCCCGACACCCAGGAGCAGCTCCGGATTGTCCGACCGCTGTTCCGTCGTGTGGTGTTGAAGTCTGAGGATTTCGAGAGCCTGGCCACCGTGCCGGACACGTGGCTGGGCAAGTCCAAGGCACCACACCTCGGTTTCGAGACGGTCCTCGAATCCGTCGCCGAAAGATCGCACGCGAGCCCCACCCTGCTGAGGCGACTCAATCCCGGGGTGGACTGGTCGGCACTTCAGCCGGGCCAGGAGGTCATTGTCCCCAACTCGGCCTATCCGCCGGCCCGGAGGGCGGCATTGGCGCGGATCAGTCTCGAGCACCGACACCTCCGGGTTTTCGACGCCGAGGGAAACCTCCTCGCCCACTTTCCCTGCAGCATCGGGCGGATCGCCGAACGGCGTCCGGTCGGTGAACTCGAGGTCGCATCGGTGGTCAGGAACCCGAACTACACCTTCAATCCGTCCGTGTTCCCGGAATCGGAGGAGGCGCGGACTCTCGGGCGTCGACTGGTCCTCCCCGCGGGACCCAACAATCCGGTGGGGGTGGCCTGGATTGGGCTCAGCCGCGCGGGCTATGGAATCCACGGAACGCCGGTCCCCGAGATGGTGGGGCGTACCGAGAGCCATGGCTGCTTCCGCCTCGCCAACTGGAACGCCGACTACCTGCGGCGCATGGCCTGGGTAGGGATGCCGATCTGGGTCGAGCTGTGATCCCAGGCCTGGCCCCGGGGAACGTGGAGGATGGGGCCTCGCATTGGGGCCTCGCATGGCGACACGGAGAAAAGACGGGGGAAGGAGACACCCCTCCGATCCGTCTGCGGCATTGCGTCGCGACGGGTGAACGGATTTTCTACGCGTACGTATGAACTCCACCGGATCGCAGCCTGTGAGGCTGGGCATGACCGAATGGCTGATCTGCACGATCGCCGCCATCGGGTTTGCCTTCGACATCTACGAGCTGCTGATGCTCCCCCTGATCGTGAAGCCAGCCATCGCGGCATTGAGCGCCCCGATGGTGGAGGCACTGGTCCAGGGTGGCATGGCGAAGGCGGATGCGGCCCAGCTCTGGGCTCCGGGCGGGGACCAGTATGTCCGCTGGGCCAGGACCCTGTTCTTTGTGCCCGCGATCACGGGCGGCGTATTCGGTCTGCTGGGCGGATACCTGACCGATCTGTTGGGGCGCCGACGGGTGCTCACGTTCAGCATCCTGCTGTATGCGTTCTCGGCCTGTGCCGCGGGTTTTGCGACCTCGCTGCCGCAGCTGCTCGTGCTTCGCTGCGGAGTCTTCATTGGCGTCTGCGTGGAGTTCGTGGCGGCCGTCGCCTGGTTGGCGGAACTGTTCGCCAATCCAGCCCAGCGTGAACGCGTCCTGGGATACACCCAGGCATTTTCATCGATTGGTGGACTCTTGGTCGGAGGGGCCAACGTGCTGGCTGCGAAGTTCGCCGACGATCTGCCCGCCATCCATGGAATCCACGAGGCCTGGCGCTATACCCTGATCTCCGGCGTCATCCCGGCGCTGCCATTGATCCTGATCCGTCCCTTCCTGC
>CAZZKQ010000712.1:0-1746 GCA_964654875.1 uncultured Verrucomicrobiota bacterium
TCCGCGGATCCATCCGGATCGAGATCGTCACCGATTCCGTCTGCTCCATCGCCGCCACCGTGGCCGATTCCATCAGTCGGACATCGATCCCGTTGTCCGCCCAGAATCCAGCCTCCGCCTGTTCGCTGTCGAACAGGGGAACCTCGTCCCAGGAGGTCACAAGGGGCGGGTTCATCAGGATTGCAGCGCCTGGCGCAGCTTGCGTTGGTAGAAGAACTCCTCCTGCTCCGAGAAACCCCTGGAGCAGATCACCCGGAACACGCGGCCGTTCGTTCTGTAGATGCTGAAGATCCCGTCTCCCCCATCGGACTTACCAAGGTTGAAATACCGGGACTGGGCCCCAAACCGAGACGAATCAGGCAACAAACGGACCGCGAAGGGGTCCTCGAAGGACTCCTCGATATCCCGCGCGGTCAGCGATCCATTCATCGGAAACGGCGGATTGTTCCAATCGAATTCCACAGGAAGTTAGCCACACCCAGCCCGTGCATTGTAGCTACTTTGTATGTACCCGCTAGGCGGAGACGGGTCAAGACAGAGGTTGGGCATTTCTGAACAGGAGCGGACCTTGACCCCGGGGTCACCCGGTCAATCGCCGCCACCACCACCATCGCTGCCGAGCTTGTCGATCAGCGTGATCAGGGGCAGGAACAGCGCGATGACGATGCTGCCGACGACAACCGCCAGGAACACGATCATGATCGGCTCCAGGAGTGAGGTCATGGCCGCGACGGCGTTGTCGACCTCGTCGTCGTAGGTGTCCGCGATCTTCAGCAACATCTCGGGCAGCGCACCGGTCTGCTCGCCGACGTCGACCATTGAGATGACCATCGGCGGGAACACGCCCGACTTCTCGAGTGGGGCGGTGATGGTTTCACCCTCCTTGACCGATTCGTGAATGGACTGGACGGCGTTGGCGACCACCACATTGCCGGCGGTCTCGCGGACGATGTTGAGGGCCTGGAGGATGGGCACGCCCGAGCTCACCAGGGTTCCGAGGGTCCGGCAGAAGCGGGCGATGGCCACCTTGTGGATGACGGCACCGATGACCGGGAACCGGAGCTTGGCCCAGTCCCAACCCCAGCGTCCCTTCTTGGTCCGGATCAGGAGCTTCATGCCGACGAAGAACCCGACGATGCCCCAGATGACCGGGCCGGGGTACACATAGGGAGGTCCCTCGACAATGATCACGGTCTTGCTCTTGATCGCGTCGGAGATGGCCAGAACAAACTCGGTGAAGGCCGGCATGCCGGCGTCGCCAAGGAGATCGGCGAAGATCTGTTTGAACTTGGGCACCACGACCACCATGAGCAGGGCGAGGATGCCCAGGGCGACGACCATGACCGCCACCGGGTAGAACATGGCGGCCACGACCTTGCCCTTGATCTTCTCGGCCTTCTCCATGAACTCGGCGAGGCGCTTGAGGACGACCTCGAGCACGCCGCCGATCTCGCCCGCCTTCACCATGTTGACGAAGAGCTTGTTGAAGACCTTGGGGTGCTGTGCGAGGCCCTCGGAGAAGGTGGAGCCGCCCTCGATGGACTCCGACAGCTCGCCAAGGATGCGCTTGAGGGTAGGGTGACGTTCCTGCTTGCTCAGCACGCGAAGGCCGCGAAGCAACGGAAGGCCGGCCTCGACCAGCGTGGCGAGCTGGCGGGTGAAGGTCGTGAGGACCTTCGGCTTGACCCCGCTGCCGATGTTGATGTTGATCCCGCGCTGAATCATGTCGCGGCCCTGGATGTACGC
>CAZZKQ010000713.1:0-1738 GCA_964654875.1 uncultured Verrucomicrobiota bacterium
GGGAGTTCGACACCGCGATGCGCAGGACGCCATGGACGGTGTTCGAGAGGCTTCCCGGGGCCTGCTCCTGGAGCGGGACACCCGTGGCCGTTCCGGAGAGCACGATATGGCTTTGCTTGGGGTCGATCTGGAGCTCCCGTAGCGGTGCCCGCTGGGCCTCCGCAGGCAGGTGGAGCAAGAGCAGGAGGGTTGGGAGGAGGAACGCAGGGACGGAGGGCAGGGGACCAGGACGAGGGATCATGGCGGGGACGCGCGGTGCGGGGTGTTGGGGGTTGGATTCCGCTCCTGCCCCCACAACGCATCACCCCGCCGCTTTCTCACAGACCCCGGATCCTGCGCTATCCACCGGACAGGCTCATCCCTCAGTGGACGCCGTCGGCGCCGCCAAGGGTCCCACCGCTCTCCCGTCAGGGAATCTGTGGGGTCACGATCCGGTAGAACCGCAGTCGCGCATCCGGCGACGGGGGAAGTTCCAGGTCCACGACCTGGTCGGTCATCCCCGCCGGAATCTGGGTCACACTGCTCCAGGTGGATCCCGGTAGGCGGTCGTCGACCACCAGCGAATAGGATCGCCCGGCGACGGCCTTGAATCGGTACCGCAGCGGGGTCGAACCCAGGTTTGGAATCAGCTCCAGCCGGCTCGCCGGATCCCGAGGGTCGGTTCCGGCTTCGTATTCGGCCCGGTTTGGGTGGCCGTCCTGGTCCGGATCGTCGGTGCCCGCCATCGTCTCGGGTGCAAATCCCTGCTGTCGCTCCCAGAGGTCCGGCAGACCGTCCTGGTCCTCGTCGACACCCCCACCCGGGACGGTTCCGAAAATCACGAGCTCGTCCCGGACCGTCGAGATCCCGTCGAAATCCACCGTGCGGACCCGCACCCGATTGGGGCCCAGCAGCAGCGGCAGATCACAGGTCCAGGTGGTGAGATTCGGCCAGCGGACCCGATTGGTCCGGTCGGGGCCCTCGATCCATACCGAGTGGACGTCGAACCATGCCCGGCCCTCGAGCGAGGTCTGTGGCGCGGCGATGATCCGACTCTCAGGCAGAGGCTGGGTGACCTGGAAGGGGACCCGGGCCGGCAGCTGTTTCAGGACAAACCGGGAGCGGGCGTCCACAAACCCACGGATGCCACCGAAGTTCTGTCCAACGAGGCTCCCGTAGTGATCGATCCAAGGACCCAGGTAGGCCACGTTGAAGGTCGAGTTCACCATGTCCAGCATGTGCCCGTAGTACCGTCGGAGATTTCCGGGCAGGGCCACGAGTCGGCTCAGGTTGGCACCGGTCCGGTTGAGGGGTGACGTGGCCCCAGCCCCGAAGTTGAAGTCCATGTCCCACAGGAAGGGCAGGGCCCGACCATCCTCGGGACGGAAGTAGATCATGAAGTTGTGGGGATTGTCGTAGGGATAGGTGTCCACCATCCCGAAGAGCGACTGGAACGCGATGGCGCGCAGCCACGTGTCGACGTCCATCACCCGCTCGGACGCCTCCTCGAGCGCGGTCCCGGACAGGGTCAGGGTCTTCCAGAGCCCGGCAACCGGGCCGAAGTCGTCCCGGTCCCGGTTGTTCTCCCTCAGGAAGAACCAGCGGTATGCCTCGGGGTCCGTGCCGAGGTCGGAGTAGCGCACGGGGACGATGTCGTCGGGCTGCGGGAGCTTGAACCCCTCGGGGCCACCCGTCGTGGTCAGGGGGAAGTAGATCAGCTCCAGCTTGAACAGGTCGCCTTCGGACCCGTTTTCGAACT
>CAZZKQ010000714.1:0-1735 GCA_964654875.1 uncultured Verrucomicrobiota bacterium
CGAGCCGTCGTCGCGGACCGAGCTGAAGTTGATGCCGAGGAATCCGATGCTGTTGCAGGTCATGAACTGCCCCTGGACCTCATCGGGGAAGTGGCGTGAGAAGACGAATTCCGAGCCGGAGGTCGGTCGGGACCGCTTGGGTACGAACTCGCCGGCGCGCTCGATCTCGACCCCGTAGGGCATTTTGGCCGAGACGGGCAGCGCCCAGTAGTTCTCGCCGCTCGAGGCGTCGGAGAGGACGCATTGTTCCCAGTCGTCGAATGCGATGCCCCAGGGATTGTTGACGTCGGTCTGGATGTAGCGCTCGAGGCGGAAGTTCTTCGGATCGAACCGCCAGGCGCCGCCGTCGTTGACGCGCTGGGGGCCGTAGGGGGTCTCGACCTGGCTGTGGAGGAACCGGCCCTCGAGCAGGTAGAACGCACCCGACGCGTCGGCGCTGTAGGCCGAGATGGCGTGGTGGGTGTCGTGGGTGTCGAACCCGTGCATCAGGATCTCCATCCGATCGGCCCGGTCATCGTGGTTGTCGTCGATGAGCAGGCACAGGTTGGGTTCCTGGGAGACGTAGACGCCTTCGGGGGTGAGCTCGAATCCGATGGGCAGGTGGAGCTTGTCGGCGAACACGGTCTGTTTGTCCGCCCGCCCGTCGCCGTTGGTGTCCTCGAAGATCAGGATCTTGTCGTTCGGCCGCGACTCACCCGGGGTGTAGTGCGGATAGGTGGGGGTGATGGCCACCCAGAGGCGTCCGCGGTTGTCGAAGGACATCTGGACGGGCTTCCGCAGCTCGGGGAACTCCTTCTCGGAGGCGAAGAGCTCCACCTTGTATCCGGGCATGATCTTCATCTTCTCGATCGCCTGGACGCCATCGAGGTAGTCGACCTGCCGCTTGAAGTTGGTGGGGACGGCCGGGAGGGGATGGGTCTTGGAGTCGTCGACCGCCAGCTCGCGGGTGCGGCCCTGGGCGATCTCGTGGATGCGCTCGTCGCGCAGGGACATCATCTGGCGGGTCTTGCGGAGCTCATCGGGATAGTTCTGAGGACCGAAGGGGTCGTAGCGCTGGCCATGGGTGTGGACGCCGTTGACCAGGTTGTAGTCGTTGTTCCAGAAGTAGTCCTTGTCGCGGACGGCGGAGAGCAGGAGCTCGGGTTTGGCCTTGGAGGTGCGCGGGGTCTTTCCGAAGGCGCCATCGGCGAGCCAGACGGCCAGTTCACCGTAGCCGGCGTCGGTGGGGAGGAAGCCATTGAGCGTCAGCTGGGGCTGGCGTTTCCGGGCGTAGCGCGCGAGAGACGGATTGAAGAGGTCGACGTAGCCCACACCGTTGCGGGCGGCGACCCGTTGGATGGCGGCGGCGTAGAGGGCGAGATTGGCGTTTTCCTTCTTCCCGTCGGGCAATTCCCAGCGGGGGCCGGAACCGGTGGACGGCGGCGTGGAGTGGTCCTCGAAGGCAATCGGGGACACGAGGACGAGTCGGGGTGCGGCGGTGCCGTTGTAGGCGTGGGCGAGGGTGTGTTTGACGAAGGCCTCGAGTTCCGCCTCGAAGTTCGCGACGCCGGCGGGTCCGTCGAAGGATTCGTTGTAGCCGAAGAAGGCGAGGAGGGTGTCGGCCTTGAGGTGGGTGAGCCACTGGTCGGGCGTGGGGAAGAATCCGCGGCCGAAGTGGGAATTGAGTTCGGGGTGGAACTTGTCGGCTCCGGGGAATGCCCACTGGGAGACTCGGGCCGGGTGGGGTCGGAACCCC
>CAZZKQ010000715.1:0-1735 GCA_964654875.1 uncultured Verrucomicrobiota bacterium
GTCGATCAGACCCAGAAAACCATAACCTACGCCGCGGCCCGAAACTCAGGGCCCATTTCAGGCTGCGGCAAGCGGCGCGAAGGAGCAACCGGGGTCGACGATCAAAACTCGACCATGCCCGAATTCCTTGATTATCTTTGCACAACCTACTGATAGGCAAATACCAGAACTGGTTCTATCGCGCGCGATGGCGGTCCGACTCCCCATTAAGTCCGCCGCCCGTCATGGATCACTTTATTTCAGTCAAATATGAGCACGCCGACGCTCCGAGATGGACAACATGATTCACAACCCAACAAAAAAGCTTTTGCCTGAGCGCTCTTGGCTCCGGCTTCCGTCGTTGACCTCGGCCCGCGCCGACATCCCAGCCGGACTGGTGGTGTTTCTGGTCGCGCTACCACTTTGTCTGGGAGTTGCTTTGGCATCGGGGGCTCCGCTGTTGAGCGGTATCATCGCCGGAATCGTCGGCGGCGTGGTGGTGGCGCTGTTCTCCGGTTCCGAACTCAGTGTCAGCGGACCGGCTGCAGGCCTAGCGGTGATCGTGCTGAAATCGATTGAAGAGCTAAAATCTTTTCAGGCGTTCACGTTGGCCGTGCTGATCTCCGGGGCGATTCAACTGGGCATCGGATTGTTGAGGGCGGGTGTCATCGGCGACTTCGTCCCGAACATGGTGATCAAGGGGATGCTGGCGGGCATTGGTATCGTGATCATTCTCAAGCAAGTTCCCCATGCCCTAGGTGATGACAATGACTTCGTGGGCGATGAGGGCTTCAACCAAACCGACCATCTCAACACCTTCAACGAGGTCACGCAATCGGTGGGCTCCATCAACTACGGGGCGATCCTCATCAGTCTGATCTCTATGACGATTCTCTTCGGTTGGGATCATCCGGCCATGAAGCGACGCCGCTGGACCTCCCTAGTGCCGGCACCGTTGCTGTGTGTCGTCATAGGCACGTTGATGAATGAAGCCTTCAAGGTGTTGATGCCATCCTGGACGCTCCTGGCCGCCAAACACCATCTGGTCGAGTTGCCAGTAATGGGGTCACTCCAAGCGATGTCGAGCGCACTGCAGTTTCCCGCTTTCGGACGGATTTCCGATCCGCTCGTCTGGAAGATCGCGCTGACCATCGCCATCGTCGGCAGTCTGGAATCGCTGCTGAGCCTGGAGGCCAGCGACAAATTGGACCCTGAAAAAAGAATCTCGGATCCGAATGCGGAACTGCGTGCACAAGGCCTCGGGAATTTGGTCTCCGGTTTTCTCGGTGGCCTGCCCGTCACCTCGGTGATCGTACGGTCGTCCGCGAACATCTACTCGGGCGCCAAGAGCCGCCTCTCCTCGATTGTCCACGGGCTTCTCCTGCTGGTCGCTGTGCTACTGATCCCGACGGTTTTGAATCGCGTGCCGTTGGCCTGCCTGGCCGCCATACTCCTCTCGGTCGGATACAAGCTCTCATCCTGGAAGATCATCCGGTCGGTGTGGAAAGAAGGCTGGTTTCAGTTTCTTCCCTTCGCCGTCACGGTCACAGGCATCGTTTTTACAGACCTGCTCAAGGGAATCCTCATTGGCCTGGGTGTGAGTGTCTTCTTCGTGATGAGAGCCTACACCCGGACAGCGGTCACGCTGGTGCGGGATGAGCAGGATTTCCTGATTCGTCTCAACAAGGATCTCACCTTCGTGAACAAGCAGGAACTCAAGGCCCGCCTGCGGGAAATCCCCGACGGGGCTCGCGTC
>CAZZKQ010000716.1:0-1728 GCA_964654875.1 uncultured Verrucomicrobiota bacterium
GTCGGATCTGCGGACGGTGATGCGGTTGTAGAGCCGGAGGGCGAGTCCGAGGGTGTCGAATCCGGGTCCGAGGTTGGCGGTGGTTCCGGGGACGCGGACGGTGGCGGAGGCGATGGGCATGGGACGAGGCTGGGGGGTGATTCGGAAGGGTTCAGCGTTCGGACCGGGTCTCTCGATTCAGGACATCCACGACGGCCTGTCGCGGGGACTTGCCCTCGTGGAGGGTGGCATGGACCTCGGCGGTGATGGGGGCACTGACTCCGAGGCGGAGGGCGAGTTCGTGGGCTGATCGGCTGGTGGGGAAGCCTTCGATGACGGTCGCCGCGGCCGCGAGGAGATCCGCCACGGGTTCACCCCGGCCGATCCGCTCGCCGAAGCCGCGGTTCCGGCTGAGCCGGCTGGTGCAGGTGACGGTCAGATCCCCGAGTCCGCTCAGTCCGGAGAACGTCTCGGCCCTGGCGCCGCAGGCCGTGCCGATCCGACCCATCTCCGCCAGGCCTCGGGTGATCAGCGCCGCCTTCGCATTGTCGCCGAGTCCCAGTCCGTCACAGATGCCCGCGGCGATCGCGACCACATTCTTGAGGGCTCCGCCCAGTTCGACGCCCATGACATCGGTCGAGGTGTATACCCGGAAGGTGGGGCGATGGAAGAGCTCCTGCACCTGTTCGGCGATGTCGGGCTGGGGGCTGGCGGCAACGACCGCGGTGGGGACACCTCGCGCCACCTCTGCGGCGAGGGTGGGTCCCGAGAGGGCGGCGATCCGGGCGCGGGGTGCGGTCTCGGCTAGGATCTGACACATGGTCATGCCCGTGGCGTGTTCGATCCCCTTGGTGGTGCTGACCACGATCCCATCGAATCCAGACACCCTTCCGGTGATCTCCCGGAACGCCTTCGAGGGGACGGAGAAGACGACGACCTCGGCGCCCTCGGTGGCCCGGTCCAGGTCCGATTCGAGCCGAAGGGCTTCGGGCAGTGGCAGGCCGGGGAGGTACCGTCGGTTCTCCCGGAGCCGATCGGCCTCTGCAAGGCGCCCGGCGTCGTGTCCCCACAGGACGACCCGGTGTCGGTTCTGCATGAGGAGCAGGGCGAGGGCGGTGCCCCAGGATCCGGCTCCAAGGACGGTGACGTTCATGGTTTCTGGGGTGTGGGTTTGCGGCCGAACTCGATCCTGGATTCGGTCCCGGCCCGGAGGCGTTGGAGATTGCCCCGATGGCGCCAGATGGCGAGTCCACCGAAGACGAGGGCCACGGCCCAGAGGGCGCGGTTCTGGGAGGTGACCATCGTGGCGATCGGCAGGACGATGGCGGCGGCGATGCTGGCCACGGAGACGTAGCGGGTCGTCAGGAAGACGATCAGCCAGGCCGCGAAGGTGATCCCAAGACCGAGCGGCACCAAGGTGGCCATGACGCCGGCGGTGGTTGCGATGCCCTTGCCGCCTTTGAACCGGAGCCAGCAGGTGTAGTTGTGCCCCAGGATCGCGGCCACTCCCGCAATCAGCGGCAGCGATTCGGATGGGCTTCCGCCGGCGATCCGGACGGCCAGGGTCGGCATCCAGAGCACCGCGGCCGAACCCTTCAGGGCGTCAGCCAGGAGCACGAAGGTTCCGGGGCCCTTGCCCAGGACCCGGAAGGCATTGGTCGCCCCGATGTTGCCGGAGCCGTGGGCGCGGAGGTCGACGCCGCGGAGCAGGGCGATGTAGCGGGGCATGGCGCGTCCTCAGTCCTCAGT
>CAZZKQ010000717.1:0-1725 GCA_964654875.1 uncultured Verrucomicrobiota bacterium
TGGCACCTGGAAGTGGGTTCAAATTCTGGATCGCCGATGCCGACGGATTCCTGCGCACCAGTGCTCTGAACCTCAACCGGACGGATCGACAGGGACCAGGAGGATTTTTTGGCGCGCTGGTGCAGGAGGGACATCCCGACTTCAAGACCCTGTTGGCGGACCGCATCCAGCGCCACTTGTTCAACGATGGAGCCCTGACACCCTCCGCGATGGAGAACCGTCTCAGTCTTCGGATGAAGGAAATCGCCGACAGCCTGGTTGCGGAGGCCGCCCGTTGGAAACAACGCAGTCCGACCTCCTGGGAGGGGGCCGCCAACACGATCCGGACCCAGTTGTTCCCGAGGCGGACCGCCGGCCTTTTCAGCCAGCTCCGGGCCCGCGGACTCTACCCGAGCTTCGACCCCCCGAAGTTCGATGTCCGGGGGGGCACGGTCGCGTTTGGGTTCCGTCCGCAGCTCTCCACGCCCACGGGAACCATCCTCTACACACTCGATGGGACGGACCCCAGGCTGCCCGGGGGTGGCGTGGCGCCTGGGGCCCGGGAGTGGACGCCCGACGTCGTGGTGGTGGATCAGGACCTGACCCTGACCGCCCGGGTCCGGAATGCCTCCGGAGTCTGGTCGGCGCTCGACCACGCGCGGTTCCAGCTGAACGCACCGCGTCGTCCTGGTCCCCGGGACCTGCTTCCGGCGGAGATCCACTACAACCCTCCGGATGGGGGTGATTACGAATTCATCGAGCTTCGCAACACCACTCCAGATCTGCTGGACGTCTCGCGGTGCATGCTCACGGGTGGGGTGGGATTGGTCTTGCCTGCTGGAATGGTCTTGGCACCCGGCCAGGCGATCGTGGCGGTCCGGGACATCGTGCGGTTCGCGGACCGGTATCAGACGCCCGGGTCGCCAGGGTTCCGGGCTGACATTCGGGGGGTAGGCCCCTGGGTCGGCGCTCTCGACAATGCCGGCGAACGCATCGTGCTGATGGGAGCCGACGGTTTCGAGCTGTGGTCGATGAGGTACAGTCCCGATGTCCCCTGGCCCAGGCAGGCCGATGGAAGAGGGCGTTCCCTGGTCCTCAGCGGGTTGCCGGATGCGGTCGTGGACCGCGATGCGGTGAACGCGTTCCTGGGCGACGGACGTCACTGGCACCCAAGTCTCCAGGAACACGGAACACCGGGATGGGAGGAGTCCTTCCGAGTTGGGTTCCGATCCACCCCTGACGGCACGCGCCTTGAATGGCCCACCGTTGCGGGTGAGATCTACCGGGTCGAGTCGATCGATCTCCTGGTGGGGGGGGGCTGGATGCCGATCGAGCAGGGTATCGCCTCGCGGGACGAACTCCGCGGGCTCCTGATTCCGACGTGATGTCCACCCATGGCCCGCTTCTTTCGTGTGGTCTGGATCCGCTGAGCCGGCGAGGGGTGAGAGTCGGCTCCTCCCCCTCGACCGCAGTTCCAGTCTATCTTCGATGGGTCTGCCGCATTCCGCTCTTTTCGCGTGCCTCGCTGAAGACAGCCGGGTTTCATCGCGTCCTTCCATGACACGTCCTCAACCCGTGAACACCGCCTCCGCTTCCACTCGGCGCTCGTTTATCAAGACCGGCGCCACAGGCCTCCTCGCCGCCCCGTTCATCACCCGGGATCTGCTCGCGACCCCGCCGTCCGGACAGGTCCTCCATGCCAGCTTCGGTGCCTCGGGCATGGCGTGGGCCGATCTCAACGCCATC
>CAZZKQ010000718.1:0-1725 GCA_964654875.1 uncultured Verrucomicrobiota bacterium
GCAGATCGGCGTGGGTGATCCGTTCCCATCCGGGTCGCGACAGGAAACGTCGCAGCTCCGGACTGGTCAGGGCCTCGAGCTCGCCTGCATGGGAGTCCTCGTTGGGGTTCATGCAGACCTCATAGGTCCCGGGCGGCAGCTCCTCGAGCATGCGGAGGAGATAGCCCAGGTCCAGGGGCCGACCGGTCAGGCATCCGAGGGAATGGTCCAGCATGCCCATCCCCGCGGCGGTCAGGATGGGTCGGGAATGACGGTCGAAGCGCTTCATGAGCCAGCCGCGGAACAGATGCGGGAGGCTTCGGAGGGGAAAGATCCGGAGGTTCGTCAGGAGCGGATCGTAGTGGGTCCGCACGACCGGAATCTGCCACTCGGCCTGGTAGCGCGCGAGGAGGGAGGCGACCAAGGGATGGCTCTGGAATCCGCCGCGTCCCGCCACGAAGGCCATGGGAAGTCCGGTGGACCGGAACAGTCGGATCTGTGCGCTGATCTCGGACTGGAGGGGTGCACGGAGGCGCGGATTGAGCAGGTAGCGGAGATGGGTGCCGAGAAGGGCCTTCGGGAACTCGAACCGCTGGTCGACCAGTCCCTGGATCTCGCTGGCCTTGAGGGCCGACATCCCATTCCAGAGGACCAGCTGCAGACCGACAGCCAGCCCCGGATTCTCGCGGGCGAGCGCCACGGCATTGTCCCGGGCCCCGGCGCGACCCGCGAGCGATGCCGCACCCAGGACCCCCTCCCGGAACGCCCGGATCACAGCCTCGTTGTCCCGGGTCGACCGCCCGAAGTTGTCGGCGGTGAACAGGACGCGCGTCCGGGGCTGGAACGCCTCAAACTCCATAGGCGGCAAAGGGCAGACCGGTCTTCACCCGGGTCCAGGCCAGCGCGATGCAGCCCAGCTTCTGGATGCGGTTCAACCGGAGAGGTCGGGGCGACAGCACATCGAAGCCCGAGGCCTCGAGACGCAGCAGGAGCTTCCAGTAGACGGCACCCATGATCTCCGCAGCGACCATGGACTGACGCTCGCCTGCCGGCAACAGCCCACGGGCCCTCGAGAAGTAGGCCCTCGCCCGCCCCGCGAACGCCGCGGCGGCCCGACGGAACCCAGGGGAATCGCGGTGCCCCAGCACATCCTCGACCGTCACCCCATGCGACTCGAGCTCGGTCCGGGGGAGATACACCCGGCCCCGCACGGCGTCGTTGCCGACGTCCCTCAGGATGTTGGTGTACTGGAGGGCCTTCCCGAGGGCGTCGGCATACTCCCGACACCGCGGGTCACGATATCCGAAGATCTCGATGCTGAGCAGTCCGACCACCGAGGCGACCCGGTAGCAGTAGCGGTCGAGTTCCGGGTAGTCGGCATGGACCACCGGCTCGAGATCCTGCTCCACCCCGAGGAGGAGCTCGTTGAACAGGTCGAACGGGAGCCGGTGACGGGCGATGAAGGGCTGGAGTTCCCGGTTCACCGCAAACGCGGGGTCTTCCCCACTGCAGGCCCGACGGATGTCCTCCCGCCAGCGTTGGAGGGCGGACCGCCGCTCCGGGACGGGCTTCGTGTCCTCGTCCGCCACATCATCCACCTCCCGGCAGAAGGCATACAGGGCGCTCATCGCCGCTCGGCGATCCGGGGGCAGGACCACAAAGGCCAGCGCGAGGTTCGAGGCGCTGCGCTGCGTGATCTGGTCGCTGACCTCGGTGCTCACAGCGGCGGCTCGTCGGCATTGGCCG
>CAZZKQ010000719.1:0-1715 GCA_964654875.1 uncultured Verrucomicrobiota bacterium
CTCAGGCGACATGATGATCGTGGCCTCGAGTCCGACGACATCCTCGCGGAGCCGGGTCATGGACTGCCACCACAGCTCCTTGACGTTGCGCTTGAGCTCGGCGCCCAGCGGACCGTAGTCCCAGAATCCGTTGATGCCCCCATAGATCTCGGACGACTGGAAGACGAAGCCCCTGCGTTTGCAGAGGGACACGATCTTCTCCATCAGCACATTTTCCTTCGGCTCGGCCATAATGAAGCCGCCAGCCTCCGGATTGGTCCGGCAGGTGTCAATCGGTTGGTCTGGTTGGATCACCGCGGAGGGTGAACGAAACGACCCGCCAGTGCCGGCCGGGATCACCGACGATCACCCGCGGCCCAAGAATCCCTTCGCCCGGAAGGACACGCCCGATACCGTCGGCGCGTCGATGCCAGACCTCACCGCCCCCTTTGAGACGTTCCCGGAGCCTTCCGAAAGGGAGGCCTCCCCGCGCATCCTCCCCCGGGAGATGTCCATCGAGGACGGGGTCTGTCCACCATCGACGATGCAGGTGCCGGCGACCACGCAGGCGGACCTTGAGCAGCGGCTTCTGGACTACGCCCGTGGGACCCTCGCCCTCGAGGAATGGCCGGCGGTGCTCCGTGCCTGGCAGCTGGCAAAACGCGGCCACATGCGGGATCTGGTCACCTTCGACCGCGAGTGGTCCGCGACGGCGCATCGCCTGGGCTTCGCCGCCGCCAGCCGGGCGGCGGGACGCCGACAGCTCAACCGGCTCCAGGGACTCCGCCACGAACGCCGCATCTCCCGCTACCGGACGGCGATCGAGGAGGGGCGGGCCGATGGCTGGCATCCGCTCGTGTTCGGGGTCTTCCTCGCGGTCTACCACCTCCCGATCCGACAGGGGCTGATCCAATACGGGATGCGGTCGCTCGGACTGCTGGCCTCCGCCGCGGACCGGATCCGGTGCCTCCATGGGCATCCCCGGACGGAGGCCCTCGACCGGGCCGCCTCGCTGCTCCCGCTGCTCCTGCCCCCATTGGACGGTCCCGGCTTCGCCCCGAGGGCACCCCGCAGGCGACCACCCGTCGAAGCCTCCTCACCGACATGAGCCCCTGGCTGATCCTCGGCTGCGTCGCCACCTACTTCCTCGTGCTCATCGGCATCGCCTGGTGGACCGGGCGGACGGCCGACGACGCCGGCTACTATCTCGGGAACCGCCAGTCCCCGTGGTGGATCGTCGCCTTTGGACTGATCGGGGATTCCCTCTCCGGGGTGACCTATCTGTCGGTGCCCGGACAGGTGGCCCGGGACGGCTGCTCCTACCTGCAGGTGGTGTTCGGCTATGTCCTGGGGTACGGCGTCATCGCCCACGTCCTCACCCCGATGTACTACCGGATGGGGCTCACCAGCATCTACACGTACCTCGGACAGCGGTTCGATCGGACGGCGGAGTGGACGGGGTCGGCCTTCTTCCTGGTCTCGCGCCTCCTGGGGTCCGCCGCACGGCTCTACCTCGCGATCACGGTCTTCCAGCGGTTCGTCTTCGATCCCCTGGGCATCCCGTTCTCGATGGCGGTGACCGGGGTGATCGGACTCATCCTGGCCTACACCTGGCGCGGCGGGATCAAGACGCTGGTCTGGACCGACTCGTTCCAGAGCCTGTTCCTGGTCCTGGGGGTCCTGGTCTCGATCGGGGTCATGGCCCGGGAGATGGATTGGGGACCGTTGGATCTGCT
>CAZZKQ010000720.1:0-1714 GCA_964654875.1 uncultured Verrucomicrobiota bacterium
GGACACAAATCAGCTGGGCTTTGGGTTGGGTTGTGCGGAAGCCGTGACGGCGACGACGACTGGCCACTGCAGCGGCGCCTGCACGACCTGGCTGTGCAGGACGTTGAGGGTGCCGGGAATGGTCGGGGCCGGAGACCGCGATCTGCTCGTATCGGGGCGGGATGGGGGACTTGGCCTGGAGCAACTCCTGCAGCTCCCCCTTGGGATTGACGAGGTTCGGAAGTTCGTCGAGTTCGCCGAAGTCGTTGCGAAAGAGTCTGCGGATCACCCCGGCGGCCTGCTCGAATCCACCGTCCAGGAACACGGCCCCCATGACCGCCTCGAACCCGTCGGCCAGGGTCGAGGACCGGGTCCGTCCACCCGTCGTCTCCTCGCCCCGGCTGAGGATCAGGTGATCTCCGAGCCCCAGTTGCCGCCCCTTCTCCGCCAGCGAGGAGCGGTTGACCATCTGGGCCCGCGCCTGGGTCAGGGGACCCTCCCCGGAGCTGGGAAAGCTGCGGTACAGCTCCAGGGTGATCACCAGCTGGAGGACGGCGTCGCCCAGGAACTCGAGCCGCTGGTTGTGCTGCTGGAGTGCCCCGCTTCCCGATTCGTTGGCCAGAGACGGGTGCGTCAGGGCCAGGACCAGCAGGTTCGGGTCCCGGAACGGGTGACCCAATGCGTGCTCCAGGGGGCCGAGGTTGGGCTGGGAGGACGGCACGATCAGTTCTCGCCCGGCAGGGTGGGGACGATCCCGGGAGCGTAGTAGGGCTCGGGCTCGGCGGCAGCGGCGGGATCCCCGGGAGGCCCCTTGGCCAGGAGATCCGCAACCTGACGCTGGACCTCGTCGAGCTGGTTCAGCTGGAGACCGGGGTCGACGATGGTGAACACATCTCCGCTCCGGGGGTTCTCGTAGACGAACAGCCGCTGGCCATTCTCGCGCAGCTGGGCCTTCACCTTCAGCAGCCGTTTCCGCTCCAGCATGACCGACAGGATGTAGCAGGCCGCGGAGTACCGGGGGTCCCTGAGGCCGATCAGCCGCTGCAGGAGGGACTCGGCATCATCCCGTCGGATGGGCTCCGGGGGGACCGGGGGTGGGGCCTGGTATTCCCCTCGCCAATGCGAGATCAGGTTGGGCCTCGAAAGGATCTCCTGACCCTGCGCCTTCCAGGCCTCCTCGCTGACGTCCAGCCGCTCAAATCCTCCGGCGGGGGCGTTCAGGAGCACGGTGTGGCACGGCTCGTGATCCTGGAATTCCCGGCTGGTGAGGGCGCAGGCGGAGCTGCGGGACTGGATGTTCCACTCGTTCATGAAAGGGGGCGGACGGACAGCAGGGCCAGTATCTGGCGACGGAGACCGACTGCAAACCGTTTTGCCGGGCACGTATCCGTCATCGGTCGGCCTCGGCTCGCCTCCATGCGTTTGTCCCGCCCATGCCTTGACGGGACGGGTTCGGATCAGACAATTCGACCCACATGGAGCCACCGGTGAAACGCCGTCTCAGCCGCCGCGAGGCCCACGACCTCGACATCGAGATCCAGTTCCTCGAGCGGCTGGTGGATCGGGATCCCGGCTATGTCGAGGCCTTGGAAGCCCTCGGGGACGCCTACGGGCTCCGAGGCCGTTCGGCGGACGGCCTTGTGATCGACGAACGCCTGAGAACCCTCAGTCCCGGCGATCCCGTGATCCGCTTCAACCTGGCCTGCAGCCTGGCCCTGATCGGCGAACCGGAACG
>CAZZKQ010000721.1:0-1713 GCA_964654875.1 uncultured Verrucomicrobiota bacterium
ATAAGTACCAGAAGAAGGCACAGGCAAAGTACGCCGCGAGCGAACTCGTCCCAGTGCAGCGTCGCCGGCACCGGCGTGGTGTCCTTCGGACGGCTTGTGACCTTGGGCGCCTGCGGCCAGACGGGACGATTGGTCCAGACATGCACCTCCCGGACATTGCCGATCGCACCGGCGCGGATGGCCTCGACGCCGGCCCGGAGACCGTCCTCGGCCGTGCCCTGGTTGCCCATCTGGGTCACGACCTTGTGCTTGCGGGCGAGGTCGCGGAGCCAGCGGGCCTCCCAGACGTCGTGCGTCATCGGCTTCTGGACATAGACGTGCATGCCACGCTGCATCGCCAGTGCCGCGGCGAGGGCATGGTTGTGGTCGGGGGTGCTGATCGTGACGGCGTCGATCTTGCCGGCCATCTCGTCGAACATCCGACGGAAGTCATGGTAGGCCTTGGCGCCGCCCCATTTCGCGGTCTTGGGCTTCAGCATCGTGTCGTCGCAGTCGCACAGGGCGACGACGTCACCGAGGTTGCCGGCCTGGTCGATGTCGCTCGACCCCTTGCCACCGACGCCGACCCCCGCGATGCGGAGTCGGTCGTTGGCGCCCCAGACCCGTGAGGGCAGGAGGGTGAACGCGAGGGAGGTGGCCGTGACACCGCCCAGGAAATGGCGGCGGGTGTAGGTCTTGGAGAAGGTAGGACTCATGGCGTGATGTGTTACGGGGAACCCCTGAATCGTATCGACGGCGTGGTCCGGGACAAGCCCCGGTTGCGACGGTTTGAGGTTTGCGGGATGTCGGTGATGCTCCAGAGGCCCATGGCGCAGCTCACCGTACCCGAACTTTATTTGAAGCGAGGCCTTGTCTCGGGCGTCCGGCCTTCAGTAACTATTCCCCCATGCTTTCCCTGACCGGCACCTCCCGACGTTTCTGTGATGGGGTGTCGCGTCGCCAGTTCCTGCGGATCGGTTCGTTGGGAATGGGAGGTCTCGCTCTCCCGCAGCTGCTCAGGGCCGAGGCGGCTGGGGGGCGGTCCTCGACGCAGAAGTCGGTCATCATGATCTACCTGCCGGGTGGACCGCCGCACCAGGACACCTTTGATCTGAAGCCCGACGCGCCCTCGGAGATCCGGGGGGAGTTCAAGCCGATCCCGACGAACGTTCCGGGGATCCAGATCTGCGAGCTCCTGCCGCGTCTGGCCCGGCTGGCCGACAAGTACACGATCGTCCGGTCGCTGGCGGACGGGATCGACGACCACTCGGACTACATGTGTCAGACCGGGCGTCGGAAGGGCAATCAGCCCCCCGGGGGATGGCCCACGATGGGCGCCTGCGTGTCGCGGATCCTCGGTTCCTCGGATCCCGGGGTGCCGGCCTTCGTCGGGCTCGAGCCCCGGATGCAGCATCGACCCTACAACGCGGCCAATGCCGGGTTCGCCGGGGTGTCCCACGATGCCTTCCGACCCGCCGCCGACGCCAAGGCCGACATGGTACTCAACGGCATCACGGCCGACCGCCTCGGTGATCGCCGTGCGCTCCTGACGGCATTCGACCGGTTCCGACGCGAGGTCGACTCGACGGGGTTGATGTCGGGTCTCGACAGCTTCAACCAGCAGGCGTTCGGGATGCTGACCTCGAGCCGGCTGCTCCAGGCCCTGGATGTGTCCAAGGGAGATAACCCGCGATCACGGTGAGCGGCGAACGCAGCTCGTGCGAGGCATTGGCC
>CAZZKQ010000722.1:0-231 GCA_964654875.1 uncultured Verrucomicrobiota bacterium
CTCCTTGCCCAGATGGAGTCGACCCACCATGCCCACCACGACGGTTCCCTCGGGCAGCCCCCGGAGCAGGGAGGCCCGCAGCGCCTCCACCCGGTCCCGACGGGGATCAAGGAACGGGGCCAGGTCGATCGCTCCATGGATCCGGTTCACCTGCCGACCGGGATAGCCGCTGTCGACGAGGCTCCGGGCGATGATGTCGCTCACCGCCACATGGTGCCGAGTGACGAGCCG
>CAZZKQ010000722.1:241-1713 GCA_964654875.1 uncultured Verrucomicrobiota bacterium
CTGAACCCCTCCGAAGCGGGTCGTGCCACTGATGCAGTGCCGATAGAACCACACCGGCGGACGGAGCCCGGTGAGCTTGGCGTAGATCGCGAAGTGGCGGGCCCCGGAATCGTGGGTGACAACGAGGTCGGCTTCCGCGGCCCTGCGGTTGAACTGGCGCAACGAGCGCCACGGGAGCCCCCGGAACCGGGGGATCTCCCAACACTCGTGCTCGCGACCGACACCCGGCCGGTTCGCCAGGAAATAGGGAGCCACCCCGAAGGTCACGCGATGCCCCGCGGCCTGGAGACCGCGGCCGAGGGCGATGGCCACCCGATCGGCCCCACCCTGACCCGTTCCCGCAAGGAGTTGGACGAGATGCATGCCGATCAGGCCTTCCAAAGACGTTCGACGAGCTCCCGATGCCGTGCCGCCGTCAGACGATGGAAGGCCTCCGCGTACCGTCCGGCGCTGGTCGTGATGCCGCGGTACCGGTTCAGTCCCATCGCGGCATCCACCCAGTTGTTGGACAGGTTCTGGCTCGTGAAACAGTCCAGGGCCCGAGCCTTGAGCGGCTGCTCCAGGGTGATGTCGACCGCCACGTTCGGCGTGAGGGTGCTCCACACCTCGTAGCCGTAGACCATGGGCCGCAGCCCTGTCTCGCGTGTCGCCCGGGCCAGCATCTGGTTGAGCACCACGTGGTCGGTGTGGCGGTCCAGCAGGCTCGGCACATAGACCAGATCCGGCGTCTCCTCGCGGAGGAAGGCCACAAGGGCCGCGAAGGCGTCGGGGTTGCCCGACAAGGCTTTCGACGGGAACGGAAGAAAGTCCTGACGCTGGACCCCCAGCACCGCACCGGCCGCACGACCCTCCACGATGCGTTCCGGCGTGCAGTCGGCAAAGGTCAGGATCGCCACCCGTTTCCCGGCCTGCACGTGCTTCACCAGGACGCCGCCGCAGCCGATGGTCTCGTCATCGATATGCGGTGCCAGCACCACGATCCGGTCGCCAGCGGGCAGCGATTCCTTGGCGACGGTCTGGTTCAGGAGCGGCTCCACCCATTCGTAGAGCCGGTAGACGTGGGTCCACTTGAGATGCCGTCCCATGGTGATCGATCCGGATGAACGTCTCCCGCGGCACCCACCCGGGCCAAGAGCTATTTCAGTCCTTGGATCAGAACGGTCCAATGGAACTGCCCGTGGGAGGGAATCCCCGACGTCCCCAGAGCGCAGCCCCATGGGCCCCTGCCAGTTCTCCGAGCTCGGCCGGGACAAGTCGCAGTCCCTTCCCGCCCGGACGCCACTCCAGGTCGGCCAGCAGGGTCCGCAGAGGACCGAACAGCGTCTCGCCCGCCCGGGCCACACCGCCTCCGACGATCACCACCTCGGGATCGAGGACGTTCCCGAACGACGCGATCGCCGCGGCGAGGGCTCGGACCGAGCGCAGCCAGATTCCTCGGGCTCCCTCATCACCCGACTCCACCGCCCGGACCA
>CAZZKQ010000723.1:0-1712 GCA_964654875.1 uncultured Verrucomicrobiota bacterium
TCCACCCACTCTGGCAGCTGGGCGGGCCGATCCACCATCGCCAGATTTAGGGAGGGAACGAGGCTTGCAGACACGCGGAGCAGGAAAGAGGGGACTCACACGGGGACGCGATCAACAACACCGGTAGGGCCGCGGTCCCTCGCGGCCCCATCTCGACCCGCGGCGCGTGGCGCACCCGTGAAGGGAGACGGGGTCCTCTGCAGCGTCAGAGGACCCCGGCTGGACTCATCGATCCGCTCCACCCTCGCGGTCCAGATGGGGACGCCACGGAGGTCGTCCCTACCGGAGGGCGCTCCCGCGCCCCGTGATGCAGGCCCGAGCCAGGCGTGTCTGAACCCTCAGCTCTCAGCTCTCAACTCTCCACTGCTTCACGGTACCCGCACGCGCCAGAAGCGGGCCCGGGCGTTCGGATCCGGCGTCACCGTCACCCGCACCGGCTTCCCGGCACCCTGACCCGTCAAGCGCTGCGCCTCCGACCACGACGACAGATCCGTCGTCGTCTCCAGCACGATCGCAGCACCCACCCCGGCCTCGACGTCAAGTGCCAACGGCCCGCCCTCCGAAGTCGGCGTCGGCACCACCACCTTCGGTTCCACCGGCGGCTGCGTGTTCGTGCTCTGGATCTGGCCCCGGATATCGTCCAAGGCCCGGATATCGAACCCCGCACCCGTGACCTCGGCCTTCACCAACTCGATCGGCCAGATCGCCTGCGCGCTGAATCCCGCCGTCGGCAGGAAGGTCAGCACCGCCGCTACGCCTGTGCTGGTCGGCCAAATCGTCGACCGCACCGCCGCCAGGTTCACACTGCCCGTCGACTCCGCCCACAGCGGCAGGGCATCGGACGGCACCAGCGCCCCCACCTGCTTGTCGGTCAGGGTCAGTGCCGAGGGATAATTGACCGTGAAGCTCAGTCCGGCGATCGCCGCCCCCGCACGGGTCAGCTTCACCACCACCCTATACGGCTTGCCCACCTGGGCCACGGGGCCATCGGGGAACTCGAGGGTCGCGACGTCGTTGGTGTTCGAGCCTGCAGGGCGGAGGGAGCGGGTGGGCTGAGAGCTGAGAGCTGAGAGTTGAGGGTTCAGATCGGCCTCGCTCGGACCCACCCGCGGCGCCGCTTTCGGCTGGGGGTCCATGCCCACCACGACTCGGAGCACCTTGACCACGTCGCCGCTGTCGATGTTGCCCGAGGCGTTGAGGTCGTTGAGGGGGAGATCCCACGTGCGACGCTCCTCGAGACCCACCTGAAGTCGGCTGATGACCACCGCATCACCGACGTCCAGACGTTGGTTCGCGTTGTTGTCGCCCTTGATCTTGCGGGGCGTGATGCGTCCCCCGCCCTGCTCTGTGACGTTGCCGGCGTTCAGGAAGGCCCCAGTGGGACTTGCGATGCTTTCGATCCGGGGGATGACAGGGGTCACGAGGCTGAAGGGGACGCTGCGGGCCCGGAAGCTGACGGTGGCCACGACATTGGAACCTGAGGGGAGGGCTGTGCCAGCGAGGGCGAATGAGACGCTCACCACACCCGCCGTGCCGAGGTTCACGCTGTTCACGCTCTGTCCCACAGTCGAACTCCACTCGACCTGAGGATCCGCCAGATGAGCCGCATCATATTCGAGGCGGAAGGTCGCGCCGGCGACGTCGGACTTCCGGGTCCTGAGCAGGATGGGGAACGACACCCGCTGACCTTCCTGGACCGGTGCGGCATCCAC
>CAZZKQ010000724.1:0-1704 GCA_964654875.1 uncultured Verrucomicrobiota bacterium
TGCGTTGATCGCCAGGATCGAGCTGTCGCCGCCGGCCGAATACAGCACCCGCTTGCCGTTCCAGTAGTCGAGGTAGGGGTTCGAGAAGGTGTTGTCCTGTGGACGGTCCCCGGGGGCGCTCGACCAGGCCAGTTCACCGGTCTTCTTGTCGAACGCGTAGAACCGGTCGCCGGCGGCGCCGTGGGCACCCCACGCGCTGGTGATGCCGCGGGTGATCACGAGGTCGCCATCGACCACCGGCGACGCCGTCCGCGAGTTCGGGAAGGTCAGGCGACCGAATTCCTCCATCATGGAGTGCTTCCACAACAGCTTCCCGTCCGGCGTGAACGCCATCAGGAGTCCCTGGGTGTGCAGGACATAGACGTTGCCGGTTTCGGGATCGATCGTCGGCGACGAGGTCGAATAGCGCAGATAGATCGTGTCGGACAGGAAGTCGTTCTCGGCGTGGCGCCACAGCTCCTTGCCGGTGTCGGCATCGAAGCATGCCACCACCTCCTGGAGGTCGGGTCCATCCCCCATGTAGCCATTGATGTAGAGGCGTCCGTTGGCGATGACCGGGGTGCTCTGGCCGGGGAAGGGGGCGGTCCAGAGCGGTCCAGAGTCTCCTGGCTTCGTGGACTGCGCCTCCAGTTTCGTGGGCAGCCCCTTCTCGATGGAGACCGAGGTCTGGAGCGGACCGCGCCAGTTGAGCCAACCCGTCACCTCAGCGGCGGCGGGACCGAGTGCCGCCATCGAGGCGGCCAGGAAGAGGACCAGACGATTCATGGCAGAAGAGGAGATGACCAACCTGATCACGGTGCGAGTCGGGGAGGGAACTGGCAACGTGAAATACTACGGGTGCGTACTAATCGGGTGGGGACCTTTTGGGGTTCTGGCAGGTTCGAGGGTTGAACCTTGGGCTTGGGTGCGACTTTGATGTCCCCATGCACTCCCTGACCGCGGCGCCATGGACGGATCCGACGACGCTCTACCGCTATCGGGATGCGCTCTATGCGGAGGACTTGTTGATCGTGGGGCTGGTCCACCTGGACCTGTTCACCCGCCTGGCGGCGGAGCCAACGGGAACGGAAGGGCTGTGTGCCCGTCATGGCCTGAAACTCCGTCCGGCCGGGGTGATGGTCACCTTGTTCCGGGCCATGGGCTTGATCGAGGGGACGTGCGATCGTTGGGAGCCTACCCCGGTGGCGCGGGAGCATCTCGTGCGGGGTTCCGCCTGGTACATCGGGCCCTATTACGCCTCGCTGGCGGAACGTCCGGTGGCGGCGGATCTGCTCCGGGTCCTCCAGACCGATCGGCCGGCGAACTGGGGCAGCCAAAATGGTCAGCTGGACTGGCATCGAGCCATGGAGCGCCCGGGCTTCGCCCAGAGCTTCACGGAGGCGATGGACTGCCGGGGTGTGTTCCTCGCACAGGCCCTCGCGAAGGGGATGACGTGGAACCGGTTCCGTCGGCTGCTCGACGTCGCTGGGGGTTCCGGCATCTACGCCTGCTCGTTCTGCGCCCACGCGCCGCGTCTCACGGCGACGGTGCTCGAGAAGTCCCCGGTGGACCGCATCGCATTGGAGGCCATTCGGGCCCGTGGCTTCCAGGATCGGGTGTCGGTGGTGGCCGGCGACATGTTCGCGGAGGACTGGCCCGGAGGACACGACCTCCACCTGTTCTCCAACGTGCTGCATGATTGGGATACGGACAAGGTCCGCTTCC
>CAZZKQ010000725.1:0-1697 GCA_964654875.1 uncultured Verrucomicrobiota bacterium
CGGGTTCTGGGATTACCACGGCAACAACTTCGGCAATGCCCGAAACGATCTGCCGATGCTGGACCAGGCTCTGAGTGCCCTCATCACCGATCTCCACGACCGGGGACTCGACAAGGATGTGAGCGTCCTGGTCTGGGGCGAGTTCGGTCGGTCCCCGACGATCAACAAGGATGCGGGACGTGACCACTGGCCCCGGGCCAACTGCGCGATCCTCGCCGGCGGCGGGATGCGGACGGGTCAGGTCATTGGTGCCACCGATCGTCTCGGTGGGGAGCCCTCCGAGCGGCCGGTGCTCTTTGGTGACATCTTCGCGACCCTCTACCAGCGCCTCGGTATCGACGTGAACCAGGTCACGCTTCCGGATCTCACCGGTCGTCCGACCTTCCTCGTTCCCGAGGGGTGCCAACCGCTTCCCGAACTTGTGGGCTGACATGATGACTCCCTTCTCCTCCGCCAGTGTCGGCCGCACCCTCCGCAGGGGGTTGGCCCTGGGTCTCCTGCTGGCCAGCGGTGGGGTCGAGGCCTCGCTCCAGATCGAGTACCGGAAAAGCCCCTCCCCGCTCGTGCTCGGTTCCCAGGACGCCCGTCAGCAGCTGTTGGTCACGGCCGATGGCAACCGGGATGTCACCCGGTCGGTCACCTGGTCCGCCGAGCCGTCCGGGGTCGTCGAGATCGATCCCCGCGGCAGGATCCGTCCGCTCGCCGACGGGTCCACCCGCCTGACCGCGAAGGATGCCCGAGGGGAAACCGCCACCCTGTCCCTTTCGGTCACGAATGCCACCGGCCGGGCCCCGATCCACTTCGAGAACCAGATCGTCCCGATCTTCACGAAGAACGGCTGCAACGGGGGAGGCTGCCATGGCAAGGCGGCCGGACAGAATGGCTTCCGGCTGTCGCTGCTCGGGTTCGAGCCCGCGGAGGACTATGACCACCTCGTGAAGGAGGCCCGGGGTCGACGCCTCTTCCCGGCGGCTCCCGAGCGGAGCCTGCTCCTGACCAAGGGGGCGGCCCAGCTTCCCCATGGCGGCGGCAAGCGTCTTGACCCGGATTCCGACGACTATCGGATGCTCGTCCGCTGGATCGCCCAGGGCATGCCTCCGGGACGTTCCGATGCGCCGACGGTCACGCGGGTCGAGGTCTTTCCCACCGAACGCATTCTTGCGCTCAACGGCGAGCAGCAGCTCGTGGTGACCGCCCACTATTCCGATGGGTCCACCGAGGATGTCACACGCGGTGCCCTCTATGAGGCCAACGACAAGGACATGGCGTCCACGGACGCGACCGGCATGGTGAAGACCTACAACCAGCCGGGCGAGGTGGCGGTCATGGTCCGGTACCAGGGCAAGGTGGCGGTCTTCCGGGCCACGGTGCCGCTCGGCCTGGCGGTCGACCGTCTCCCGCCGTCCCGGACCTTCGTGGACGAGCTGGTGTTCCGTCAGCTCAGGAAGGTCGGACTGCCACCCAGTGAGGTTGCCGACGACGCCACCTTCCTGAGGCGTGTGACCCTTGATCTCATCGGACGGGTGCCCACCGTGGCCGAGGTCTCGGCCTTCGAGGCGGCCGTGGCCGCGGAGCGGAGGGAGACGACTCCGGATTCCGGGGATTCCCTCGCTGGGTCGGTCCCGGGCCCCGCATGGAAGGCGCGCGATGCCGCCATCGACCGGCTGCTGTCGGGTCCCGACTACGCGGAGAACTTC
>CAZZKQ010000726.1:0-1685 GCA_964654875.1 uncultured Verrucomicrobiota bacterium
GAACAAGGACGTCGATGTCATCTCCACCGCCACACCGAACCACTGGCATGCGCTGATCGGCATCTGGAGCTGCCAGGCGGGCAAGGACGTCTACGTCGAGAAACCCGTCTCCCATAATGTCCACGAGGGACGGATGCTCGTGACCGCCGCCCGGAAACACCATCGGATCGTCCAGACCGGCACCCAGTGCCGGTCGAATCCGGGTCTGCAGGAGGCCGTGGCCTGGATCCAGAAGGGCGGGCTCGGGAAGATCCAGCAGGTCAACGGTCTCTGCTACAAGCCCCGCCAGAGCATCGGCAAGGTGTCGGCACCGACGCCGATTCCAGCCGGCATCGACTACGACCTCTGGTGTGGTCCGACCCCGAACAAGCCGCTGATGCGGGAGAAGCTCCACTACGACTGGCACTGGGTGTTCGACACCGGCAACGGGGACCTCGGCAACCAGGGCATCCACCAGATGGACATCGGCCGCTGGATCCTCGGCGAGCATTACTTGAGTCCGATGGTGGTCAGCGTGGGCGGTCGGCTCGGGTACGTGGACGACGGCAACACGCCGAACACCCAGATCATCTACCACGCCTACCACCATGCCCCGCTGATCTTCGAGGTCCGTGGATTGCCCAAGGCCAAGGAGTTCCAGCAGCCGAGGGCCTGGGGTGGCAACATGGATGACTTCCACGGCGCCAAGGTGGGAGTCGTGGTGCTCTGCGAGAACGGGCGGATGGTCATCCCGTCGTACGACTCCGCGATCGCCTACGACAAGGACGGCAAGGAGGTGAAGCGGTTCCAGGGGAGTGCCGACCACTACGCGAACTTCATCGATGCCGTCCGGGCACGGGATCACCGGAAGCTCAACGCCGACATTCTCGAGGGGCACCTGAGCAGCGCCCTGTGCCACACCGGCAACATCAGCCATCGACTGGGGGAGCGCCTCCCGGCGGCGGCGATCCGGGAGCGGATCCATGACGACCTGGGGATGGAGGACGCGTTCGACCGGATGGGGGCCCATCTGAAGGCGAACGAGATCGACCTCGGCAAGACCCCGCTCACCCTGGGTGCCGTGCTGCGGATGAACCCGAGGGAGGAACACTTCACCAACAACAAGGCGGCCAACCAGCTGCTGTCGGAGCCGGGCCGGAAGGGGTTCGAGATTCCGAAGCAGGTCTGAGGCGCATCGAGCCGGATGCTGGGACGGGCAGGAATGGGTGCTTGGGGCCACAGGTGTTCATTCCCGGTGCACACCCGACGACCGCAATCCCCGGGGATCCCGGCGCGGCTTCAATCCATGGGATGCTGATCCGATGAGAGATCTGTTGAGACGACTGATTCCCCGGAGCTTCGCGGCCCAGTGCGCCGTGGCCCTCGGGCTCGGAATCCTGCTGGGCCTGGGCTTTGGTCCCCGGATCGGATTCCTCAAGCCCTTGGGGGACATCCTCGCCCGGGCCACGCTGCTGCTGGTGCTGCCCTATCTGTTGTTCGAGCTCACCGGTCTCTTTGGCAGCCTCGGAACCCCGGCCCTCCGCGCGCTCACCCGCGGCGGAGGACTCTTCTTCGGGTTCGGACTCGTCCTCAGCGGAGCCCAGATCGTGCTGCTGCCGTTGATGCTTCCCGATCTCCCCTACTCGCCTGCGTTCGATCCCAGGATGCTCGAGACGCCCGCGACCCATTCCCTGCTGGATGCCTTC
>CAZZKQ010000727.1:0-1678 GCA_964654875.1 uncultured Verrucomicrobiota bacterium
GCGACAGGCCTGCAGGAGGGACAGGCCCTCCGGGAAGTCCCGGTCGACCCCATTGATCCGGATCACGGGCATGTCTTGCTCCTATTGGGCCCCGCCGTCTCGAGGCTCCGAAGGACGTGTCCGAGGCCCCGGCCCAGGCCGCACAGGCTGGTCCGGATCAGCGCGTCGGACAGCGCCCGGATCTCCTCGGTGGACCGCGTCCCCGATGCGGTCCCGGTTGCACTGTGGGCCTCCAGACGTTCGAGGCGGCGTGACCCGAGTCGACACGGGGTGCATTTCCCACAGGATTCCTCTGCGGCGAACCGGCTGACCTCCCGGGCAAGTTCGGTGGGGGAGGTTCTGGCGTCGAAGGCGATCACCCCGCCGTGGCCCACACCGGCACCGATGCGGGAGAGCTCCTCGAATCCGAGGGGGGTGTCGAAGTCCTGTGGGAAGACCACTCCTGACAGCGGTCCGCCCAGCAGGAGCCCTTGGACGGCCGACCCGTCGGCCAGCCCACCGCCGATGTGCTCGACGATCTCCCGCAGCGGAGTCCCGAATTCGACCTCATGGAGTCCGGGGTCGCGGAAGAGGGAGTTCAGCGACAGCACCTTGGTGCCCCGGCTGGATCCGACCCCGAGGGCATGGAATGCCGCGGCGCCGTGCCGGATGATCCTGGGCACATTGGCGAGGGTCTCGATGTTGTTGACGAGCGTGGGTCGGCCGAGGAAGCCGTGTTGGGTGGGATGTGGCGGGCGCGACTGCACCTCGGGACGCCGGTGCTCGAGGGAGCGGAGGAGCGCCGTCTCCTCGCCGCACACGTAGCTGCCGCGTCCATGGGTGAGCTGGATATCGAAGTCCAGTGTGGATCCGAGGATGCGGGGCCCGAGGAGTCCCGCCGCTCTCGATTCCTCGAGGGCCGAGGCGAGGTTCCGGGAGGCGATGGGATATTCGGCCCGCACATAGAGATGGCCGTGCCGTGCGCCGGTGGCGAAGGCGGCCAGGGTCAGGCCCTCGATCACCGCGAAGGGGTCGTCCTCCATCAGAAACCGGTCCACGAAGGCGCCGGGATCTCCCTCGTCCCCATTGGCGACGAGGTGTCCGACCCCTGCGGATCCAACGGACTTGGCGAAGGCCTGCCACTTGTGCCCCGTCGGGAACCCGGCTCCACCCCGACCGCGGAGTCCGGACTCCTCGACGGAGGCCAGCACCGTCTCCGGGGATCCAGCGATCGCCATCCGCAAGGCCTGATACCCACCGAGGGCCTGGTACTCGACGAGGTGACGAGCCCCTCCGGCGGCGAGGCGTTCGAGGACGGGCCCATGGGGGGAATGGATCCGGATCCTGGGTCGGATGCCGTTCCCGGCTCGGGACGGTGCGTCGAAGCACTCTCCGAGACAGTGGACCCCAGGGGGGTGTTCCGCCTCCCAGAGGTCGGGTCGGCGATGTCGTGCCACGAAGCAGGCGGTCCCGCGGCAGACCGCCCCCGGGGGCAGACCGGCCCGCAGGGTGTAGAACGACTCCACCGCCGCGCGGCTGCACTCCGGGTCAGGCATCGGGTGAACGGGTCGGAACCAGACCCGGGGCGGGGCGTGAGGGGACCCGTGCGGGGATCCGGGTGAGGCCGGGCTCCAGACCCGGCGAGAGGGCGAGCTCCTTCTGGGCCCGCCGTTCGGTCTCGAGGATCAACGGGAGGGTC
>CAZZKQ010000728.1:0-1677 GCA_964654875.1 uncultured Verrucomicrobiota bacterium
ACTAGTGCTGACCTTGTTCGTCATGGCAGACCAGGTCGATGATCACCGCACTGGCCAGGATCACGACATCATCCTCGCCGTCCGCAATGTCCACGCCATAGGTATCCGTCCAGGAGAACCATCGCTTGCTCACTTCTGCCACCACGCGGCCGTGGCGCCGGAAGGTGTACTCCCGGTCGAGGAGATCGCCTGAGGCTTCGAGATCGTCGGGCCCGGGAACATCGACCGTGAATCGGCACCGGAACAACGTGAACAAGTGCTTACGCACTTCCGCCAGCACGCGACCGTCCTTCTCAATGTGATAGGTGGGCCCCCAGCTCAGGAGTTTTTGCCGAATGAGCGCGAGCTCATGGCGACTCGGATCCTGGAAAGAGAGCCTGTCACCCCAGCTGAAGACCTTGCCATCGACGAAATACACCTCCTTCTCCGAGGCATCGCGGATGCTGTAGTTGTCGCCCCAACTCCAGAATTTCTGACGCATCACGTAACGCATACTTTCCTAAGGCACCAGAATCGACGCACAACTCAAAGCAAAGCCCACGATTCAGTTGGGAGGAAAGGGATGGCGTAGCGGATTCTTTCGCAAGACGAGGCGACAGCGAGGCGCGGGCCGATCGGAGGCCCATGGTTGAGACCCGGATCGAGCGAACAACGAAGCCCAAGCGAAAGAAGCAGCAGCCAGCCCGACCAAACCATCTGAATCGTTGCAAGGGAGGGTTTCACAAGTGAGCGACACAAGCGGAGTTTCCGATGGACCGCCGACCTTCACCGCTCCCGCCTCACAACGGTGAGTGTCCGACAAGATCCATGGGGATTGAGCAATATAGACTGAAATATTTCAAACTTTTCGTTGCGTTTACACAATCATTTAAACTATTTTAAAAACCGTAACGGCATTTGAATACGCTGTCGGCACCCCTCTGGCCTATGATCCACAATCGACTAACCCTGTACCGGACGGAGCGCGGCCTGAGCCGAAAGGATTTGGCTGAACGGGTGGATGTGAACCCTCAAACCATCGGCTTCCTTGAGCGGGGAGACTACAACCCGAGCGTCGAACTGGCCTTGCGATTGGCCCGATTGTTCCAGGTTCCCGTCGAGGCCTTGTTCTCCCTCGATCCATTCCCCTCATTGGCCTCCCAGCTGGCCCCGGTGGCGATGCACGCGCCGAAGGCCAGTCCGACTTCGGCTCACAATTCTCGCGATCACAACCTCCTTCCATCACCGGCAACCCCCTAAACCTCGTTCCTGTCCCATGAAACTTCCCTCCAACTATTTCCGTTTCTCCGCCCCGACCACCTTGAGGCTGTCGCGTATCGCCATCATAGCCCTCTGGGGGTGGTTCTTCGGGAAATTCTTCCTTCAGACTGACCGGCCCGGACTCCTGATACTTCTAGGTGCGTGTCTGCTGGCAGGCACGATCCTGTCCATCCTGGTGTTCGTGAGCCAACACAGCTTTGTTGCCAATGCGCCCGAGAATCAAATCGATGAGCGGGAGCTGACGCTGCGCAAACGGGCCTATTTCAAGACCGTCCAGTACGTCATGATCTGGCTCATCACAGGGCTTTTCGGCATCGAGATCGCGGAGCACCGGGGAATATCCCTGATGCCTAACGTGTTCTCAAACTTCCTCCTGTGTCTCTTTATCACGACCCTCATCGTTCCCGCCTGGTGCCT
>CAZZKQ010000729.1:0-1676 GCA_964654875.1 uncultured Verrucomicrobiota bacterium
GGTGAAGTTGGGCCGTGCGGCGATCTCCGCCTCCGCCGCGGCGGCGAAGGTGCTGGCCGGGAAACGGACATAGGAGAGGACGACGCGCTCCGGGATGCGGTAGTTGGCCAGTCGGTTGGTGAAGAACTCGCCCAGCTTGGCGTCGTTCATGGCGACGCTGGCCAGGTAGTTGGACGAGGAGAAGGCCACGAGCGAGACGGTCAGGGTCTCGTTGTCCCTTCGGAAGGCCGCCTCGGCCTCCTGGGGCGTGACGAGTTCGCCGGTGATGCCGACGAGACGCTCGAGTTCCTGCATGCCGACCTCGTAGCGGACGAACTCAAAGAACTCGGACTCGCTGAACCCGGAGGGCTGGAGCGCGTTCTTGAGGAACGCATCGAAGTTGACCACGCCGGTCTTGGGGTCCTTGAGATACTCGCGGATCCAGGTCGCCACGGCGTCGTCGCTCACCTGGATGCCCGCCTTCTGGAGGCGAATCCCGAGGAAGAGCCGCTGCATGGTCTCCTGCTTCAGGTTGAAGCCCATCTGCTCGGCGCGGCCGCTCTGGAAGGCCTCGCCATAGCGGAGGAACCCGCTGAGCTTGGCCTGGGTCAGGGCGGAGCGGACCTGCTGGTCGTCGACCGCCTGTCCGTCGATCGTGCCGAACTGCTGGTTCCCGAGGCTGCTGCCGCCGGGGCCCTGGTTCGGGGTGAAATAGATGACGAAGCTGATGATGACGGCGGTGATGATCACCACCCACATCCACTGCTGATGCTTGCGAATTGTGCCGAACATAGGGCTGGGCCGGGACGAAAACGTTGCCTCCGGAACGGGGGAACCTAGCGATCCTGAGAAAACACGGTCAAACGGTATTTGGATTTGGCCCCGTTTCCCCGGTGTCCGGGAACCCGGAACTGTCTGCCCTATGCATGCCGCGGAGCGGTACCCGGGCCGTTCACGATCCTGGAGCGGGCATCGGGGTTGGGTCGGAGGCCGATTCGCGTCGACGCCATTGGAACGGATAGCTCCGGGTGATCTCGAGGATGAGTGTGGTCAGGCGGTGATCATCGGATGCCGCCTTCCTGAGCACCTCCTTGACGCTGGGGATGTCGTGGAACTCGAGACCGCGTCCGAGGGCGTAGGCCATCAGCTTCTCGGTCAGGTGCCTCAGGAACAGATCCCTTCGGGCCATCAGGGCGTTCTTCAGCTGGATGGGACCCTCGACCGATTCGCCGTTCGTCAGCACGCCCTTGGCGTCCACGGGCTTTCCGTCGACCGATTCCCTCCAGGCGCCGATGGCGTCGAAGTTCTCCAGGGCGAACCCAATGGGGTCCAGCCGGGCATGGCACGAGGCGCACTGGGGCTTGTTGCGGTGCTCCTCGAGGCGTTGGCGGAAGGTGAGCCCCTCCGGGGCCGCGTGGGCGGGGGGCAGGGTGGGGGCCGGGGGGGGCGGGGGTGGGGGTGGCGTCCCGAGGACCTCCTCGAGGATCCACTTGCCCCGTAGGACCGGACTCGTCCGGAGGGGGTAGCTGGTCTGGGTCAGCACGGCGGCCATCCCCGTGATGCCGCCCCGGTTCCGGTCGGGAAGCCGGACGCGGACGAGTTCACGCTGTACTACATCCCGAGGACCGCGTTCATGGGGCCCTCGGGCGGCACCGCGATCTACGGCATGGACCGCGACGAGGGCGGGCACGTGATCC
>CAZZKQ010000730.1:0-1675 GCA_964654875.1 uncultured Verrucomicrobiota bacterium
GTGTCAGGCCCATGCAAGAGAGCGCATCCCGCACCGAAAAATGGATGCGAAGCGAGAAAACGCTGGCGTGCACGCGCGGCGCTTCGTTACAAAACGCCAACGTGTTCCCCGTTGTCCTCGCAATAAATCTTAGAGGGACATCCTTGTCGGGAACACGACGGATGGGAGGTGAGAGGAATGCCCGCTAAGAAAAAAGCCGCACCAGCTAAGAAGGCCGCTGCCAAGAAGCCAGCCGCCAAAAAGCCAGCCGCCAAGAAGGCCGCTGCCAAGAAGAAGTAAACCCTTCGTTTCTTGTCACTGAGTTGGGGCGGGAATCGTCGGGCGTCTCAAAAAGGCCCGGGGGATTCCCGCCCCTCCGCTTTTTGGATCCGTTGCGGATCTGAACCCGGAGCGGACAATGATTCCAATCTCGGCTCCGCCCCTCACACACCCCCCAGCCACAAAGCCCGCATGGCTCGCCTCGTCTTCGACATCGAAACCTCCGCAATGCCGCTCGAGCAGTTCGACGAAGCGCAGCAGGAGTATCTCTTCCGCGAGGCGGAGAAGCTCCCCGACGAGGCCGACCGGGCGAGGCGCCGCGCCGAGATCTACCAGCAGTTCAACCTCTGGCCGTTCACGGCACAGATCGTCTGCATCGCGATGGTCAATGCCGACTCCGGCAAGGGCCAGGTCCTCTACCAGGCCGAGGACTTCGAGGAGGAGTCCTGCACCCCCGACGGCGTCGAGTTTGCCCCACAGGTCGATGAACAGGAACTCCTCACCGCATTCTGGGATGTCGCCAAGCGCTATGACCAGGTCGTCACCTTCAACGGACGCGGTTTCGACGTGCCATTCCTCTATCTGAGATCCGCACTGCTGAACGTCCCCATCACCCGCAAGGACTGGCTCGGGTATCGGTACCAGACCGATCCCCACTGCGACCTCGCCGAGCAGTTCACCTTCTACAATGTCAGTGGTCGCGACGGTGCCGCACGGAAGTTCAACCTCGACTTCTACTGCCGCGCCTTCGGCATCCCTTCCCCCAAGGCCCAGGGGGTCACCGGCGCCGACGTCAATGACCTGCTGGCCGCCGGGGAGCACCGCCAGATCGCCGAGTACTGTCTCCGCGATGTCGAGGCCACCGTCCGCCTCTACCAGATCTGGAAGGACCGCCTCGCCGGGATCAAGTAGCCCCGGAGCCTTACGCAGTCCCTGGCGGCCCCGTCTCACCCTCCGACCTTTATCCATCGCATCACGATCGGGGTCCGTCGCCTTCACGCGCCAGACCGTCGATCCTGGCGATCGATTGGTGCACGGTCATGGACGGATCAGAGACAACAACCCAGCCCCCGCACCCAGATCATCCAACCCCACAATGCCCCCCTGCACGATCGACCCACCGCAGTGCTCGGGACGGTCCAACGTCCTCGGACGGAATGGGCAGGTGAGGCGCCCCAGTGGTCGAGGGGGGGCTACAGGAACATACCAGCGGCATGAGGATTGCTTCCGGGCGATCGTCTTTTGCCAACACTACTTAAATACCTCCAACGACGGCATCGCAGAGCAATATCGGGCCTCTTCAGCCAGCAACCATGCGACAAAACTCACTCAACTGCGGGGCATCCCAATCAGCCTCGACTATTGGATCTCCATGAACGAGACAGAACCGAGTCCCGCTCTTTTCACGACCTTGAAT
>CAZZKQ010000731.1:0-1659 GCA_964654875.1 uncultured Verrucomicrobiota bacterium
GGTCCGCCCGCTGCACGTTGCTGAGGCCGAGGACTTTGAGGGGTGCGGGTTGCATAAATCTCTAAAACCGATGATGTTTGACCCATCACTACCAAAACAACCGACAATTCAAGGGGTCTATGTCTTGTTTGATCATTAAAAAGTCAAACAATTGGATTCTTGTCGGATTTTCAAGGTCCGTAAAATGATCGGTTCTGGGATCATGAGTGCCGAGTCCGAGGCGGGTGGCCATGAGGACAGGGTCAAGGCCTTCGGCCTGAAGCACCGGACCGGTCTGGTGACGCTGGTGTTCACCGACCTCGTGGGGTCTACCCAGCTCAAGCAACGCCTGGGCGATTGGCTCGGGGTTCGGCGGATCCAAGAGCACCATGACACCGTTCGACGCGTGTTGGCCGGTTTTCCCGAGGCGGCCGAGATCAGCACGGCCGGCGACTCCTTCTTCCTGGTCTTCGCCCGGCCCTCCGACGCCGTGCTCTTCGCCCTGAGTCTGCAGAAGACGCTTCGCGAGGCCGCCCGCGCCGACGAGGCGCCGTTGCGCGACCGGATCGGCATCCATCTGGGCGAGGTGGTGATCGAGAAGTCGGGGCAACGCGGGGTCCATGACCTTTATGGAATCCAGGTCGATCTCTGCGCCCGCCTGATGTCGCTGGCCTCCGCGGACCAGATCCTCGTCAGCTCGCTGGTCTTCGGGAGCTCGCGCGAGGCCGTGGCGCGCGGCGCCGAGGGCCTGGGCCCGGTGCGCTGGGAGCGTCACGGGCGCTATGCGCTGAAGGGCATCGACCAGCCCGTCGAGGTCCACGAGGTCGGGGAGTCGGGCGTCGCCCCGTTCTGGAAGCCTGCGGGCGAGTTGGTGGAGGAGGTGGCTCGACCGGCAACGCAGGTATCAGGCCCCGAGGCGGCGAGCCCGGTCACGCCGCCCCGCCGAGCCCGACCGATGCCGTGGGCGGCCCTCGGCGTCGGACTGGGCCTGATGGTCCTGGCCGGCCTGCTCGGCTGGCGGTGGCTGTCGCCGCGGACCGAGCGTCTGGCCATCCTGCCCTTTCATTCGCCCGAGGCGGGTGCCAGGGCCGACGACTTCGGCATCGGTCTGGCCGAGCGGGTCGAGGCCAGACTGCAGGAGCGCGTCGTGGATTCACGCACCTTGCGATTCTCGCCGCTTCGCGACGCCGTGGAGAACGGCGTGACCAATGCGAGGCTGGCCGGTTCCAAGCTCGCTGCCGACCTGGTCGTCGAGGGGAGTCTGTCCGGCGCGCTCAATCGGCGGCACCTGTCGGTCGTCCTGCAGGGGCGTGCTCCCAACGGGGCCTTCGTCGAGCGGCGATCCGGCGACTTCACGCAGAATCCCGAGGAGACCCTGGCCCAGTTCGAGGAGCGCCTGGCCCAGCACCTGTCCGAATGGCTGGGGGCGTCCCGATCGAAGGGTGCGGCCCCCGGTGGTTCCGGCGTGCCGGCCGTTTCCGAGGCCCCCCCACCCCCGGTTGATCCACAGGTGGCCGAGCTGCATCTGGAGGGTCTTGGGGCCCTCCGCAACCGCCATGTGAAGGGCAGTCTGGAGAAGGCCGTCCGGGACCTGCGCCTGGCTCACACCCAGCGCCCGGACGACCGGGACATCTGTGCCGATTACGCCGAGGCGCTGTTCTGGACCTTCGACCAAACCCA
>CAZZKQ010000732.1:0-1655 GCA_964654875.1 uncultured Verrucomicrobiota bacterium
CGATGGATGCCTGGAGCGCGTGACGACCCCATCTCAGCGACGGGTAAACTCGACGAAGTTGCGGAGCAGCTGGAGTCCGACCTGCTGGCTCTTCTCCGGATGGAACTGCGTGGCCCACACGTGATCCCGACACACCGCCGAGGCGAAGCGATGTCCGTAGTCGGTCCAACCCGCCACGATCGACGGGTCGGCCGGCTCCGGGTGGTAGCTGTGGACGAAGTAGAAATGGCTGCGCTCGGGGATCCCGGCGAACAGAGGGCAGTTCTCCTGGGTGACCTCCACCTCGTTCCAGCCGATCTGCGGAATCTTCAGATGGGGCTCCGTCGCGGTGGGCTGGAACCGGACCACTGGTCCCTTGAAGATGCCGAGTCCACGGGCGCACGACTGGAACTCCTCGCTCCGCTCGAACAGCGCCTGGTAGCCCACACAGATGCCGAGGAACGGCCGGCCCCTGCCGATCCAGTCGCGGACCGCCGCATCCAGTTCCTGCCGGTGCAGGGCGTTCAGGCAGTCGTCGAATGCACCCACGCCCGGCAGCACGAGCCCCCGCGCGTTGGCGAGGTCGGAAACCGAACCGGTCCGGAGCACATCGGCCCCGGCGGCGTGCAGGGCTTTTTCGACGCTCCGGATGTTCCCGGCACCGTAGTCGAGGAGGGCGAGCATGGAGGGACGGGTCGGGGGTTCCCGCGATCAGGCGGCGAGAGTGGGGGTTGGCGGGTCCGAGGCAAGTTCCCGTTCCGTCCGCAGGCGGAGTTGTCCGCAGGCCGCATCGATGTCGTGTCCCTTCTCGAGACGGAGGGTCGCCGTCACCCGCTGGGATTCCAGCGCCTGGGCGAACGCCTGGCAGTCGGATTCCGAAGGACGGTTCCAAGGCAGTCCCTCCACACGGTTGTACGGGATCAGGTTGACCTTGGCGTGGAGCCTCTGGGCGAGGCGGGCGAGCGGAGCCACCTGGTCGAGCCCGGCGTTGATGCCGTCGATCAGGATGTACTCCAGCGTGATCATCTTCCCCTTCTGTGCGACGTAGTGCTCGCAGGCGGCGGTCAGCTCCGCCAACGGGTACTTCCGGTTCACCGGCATGATCTGTCCCCGGACGGCGTCGGTGGCTCCATGGAGGGAGATCGCGAGCCGGAACTGAAGGGGATCGTCGGCGAGGCTCCGGATGCCCGGGACCACCCCGCTGGTGGAGATCGTGATCTTGCGGGCCCCGATGTTGCCGCCCCAGGGCGCATTGAGCGTGCGGAGCGCCGCCATGAGATGGAGGTAGTTGGCCATCGGCTCGCCCATGCCCATCACGACAATGTTGCCCACCCAGCGTTCCGGCGCGGGTCCGGCGGCGGGGTCCCGCGGCTGGGCCGACTGCCACCGCTCCACGGCCAGGACCTGCCCCAGGATCTCGTGGGGTTCCAGATTCCGCTTCCACCCGTCGAGTCCGCTCGCGCAGAACCGGCAGCCATAGGCGCAGCCGACCTGCGTCGAGATGCAGAGGGTGTGACGATCGCTGCGTTCCCCGTAGAGGGCCGGATTGGCCGGGATGAGCACACTCTCGATCAGGCTCCCGTCACCCAGCTTCCAGAGGAACTTCCGGGTCGTGTCCTGCGCACCCTGGACCCTCAACGGTTCCGGCAGGGCGAGGCGGAACGTCTCGGCCAGCC
>CAZZKQ010000733.1:0-1652 GCA_964654875.1 uncultured Verrucomicrobiota bacterium
ACGAGCCAGCGCCGGAACCGGTGGCGGTGCTGATCGGCCCCCATCTGGATGCGGAGGCCTACCGGGAGCGGTTCCGTCGGCTGGCCTTTGGCAACGCCCCCGTGCTCAAGCCGCAGGTTGGGTTTTGATGGGGGGCCTCGAAACGCCTGTCCGGGGGATCGACCCAGATAGGGGCTTTTGGATGGTGCTGGATCCCAATTTGGCGGGGGATGTTGGGTCGTTGGATGAGTATGGATTTGACCCCTTGAACGAGATTCGGTCCATGCTTTGGGACGGGGTTCCGCTCGCTATGTGGCCTGGATCTCCGCGCTCAAGTCCCTCCGATGCAATCGCTCCACCTCCCTATCCGAATGGCTTTGAGTGCCCGTCGTTCGGCAATCCTGTTGTGTGTCATCCTAGTCTCCGGATGTGTCGTAAGGTCGCATCGCTGGGAACAAGCGCTCCTTCCCCGGGTGCGTGAGGCCAATCTCGTGAGGCTCTCACGGGCGAGAGCTGCTGAGGCTCGCGAGCGGTCCTCGCTAGTGGTGGGGGGGCAGGGAGGATCCTGGAAGGATCGTGTGAATCTCAGCGAGCTTCCCCAGCTTCGGCTTGAGCTTGCCCCGGGCGTCTGGATGGAGTTCGTCCACGTGGGGCCGGGGGACTTCATGATGGGAAGTCCGGATTCTGAACCAGGGCACCAGGCGAGCGAGTCTCCGGCGCATTCTGTCCGCATCCGGAGGGGATTCTGGATCGCCCGGACCGAGGTCACCCAGGCCCAGTGGGAGGCGGTCATGCGTCCGGGAACCAATCCGTCACGGTTCACCGGTGACGGTGGTGGTGCGTTGCGACCGGTGGAGCGGGTCTCGTGGATCGACGCGATTTCTTTTTGCCAGGAGTTGTCCCGGGCGCTTGGGGAGTCATTCCGGCTCCCGTCGGAAGCCGAGTGGGAATATGCCTGCCGTGCGGGCACATCGACCCCTTGGTGGTTCGGTTCGGACGCCGCGGCGCTCGAACGGCATGGCTGGTATGATGCGACCTCGGCCGACACCACGTTTCCGGTGGCTCTCAAAGGGGCCAATCCATGGGGTCTTGCCGATGTCTATGGCAATGTCCGGGAATGGTGTGAGGACGTCTGGCATCCCAACCATGACGGTGCCCCTGTCGATGGAAGCGCGAGGACGACGTCCGATCTTAGGGCGCCACGGGTGTTGAAAGGTGGGGATTTCGACCGATCGCCGCTCGAGTGTCGTTCTGCTTCGAGGACCTTCGCGTCGCCGGAGACACGGTTCCCCCTGTATGGGTTCAGGCCATGTGTCCGACTGGAGGGTCCTGGTGAGGATCCATCGGTGGCCCGTTCCCTGGCCGAGAACGCGGCCCGGGAGGCCAAGAAGGTGAAGGTTCGGGATGCCTTCTGGAGGGCGAACACCAATCCTCCGAAGACCCGCGTCGACATCGATCTTGGGAAAGGGCAGACGATGCGCTTCATCTGGGTGGCACCAGGGACCTTCCGGATGGGCAGTCCCGAGTCGGAAGCCTTCCATGAGAGGAACGAGGACCTGGTCGACGTGACGATCCGACGTGGGTTCTGGATGGCGGAGACCGAGGTGACCCAGGCGCAGTATGCGGCGGTGATGGGATTCCATCGGAACCGTTTTCACGATGCCTCGGGTCGG
>CAZZKQ010000734.1:0-1651 GCA_964654875.1 uncultured Verrucomicrobiota bacterium
AGCCGTCATTCCGTTCCTCATGGTGTCCCGCGTGCGGCGGTCGTGCGGTCGCGGCTCGGGTCTTCCGTTGATCGACCGAGGCGTGATCGCGATGCGATCTGCGCCCGTTCCACAGATCACGGCGCAACCGACGAGGTCGGGTTCAAGGCCGTCCACGACCGCGTGAGCGTCCACGACTTCCACGCGACGCTGCTCCACCTCCTGGGCTTCGACCATGAGAAGCTGACGTTCCGCTACAGCGGACGCGACTTCCGGCTCACGGACGTGAGCGGGGATGTCGTGCGCTCCGTTGTCGACGCCTGATCGGTCAGGACTGCCCTGCGGAGGAACTCAGTGCCGATCCGCCAGGCCGCGTCGGACGCGGTGTTCGTCCGGGTGGCCGTGGGCGGCCGCATCGGTGTGATGCTCCGGGACTCCACCCTCGACCAGGTGGACGAGGCGCTCGGCAAGTCCCGAGGAGGAGTGGACCTGGCCGCTGAGCTCGGTCGCGGCCGACGCCGTCTCAAGCGCCGAGGCGGCGTTGGTCTGGGTGATCCCGCGGATGTGCTGGATGGCGGTCGAGATGGACTTCACCCCCTCGGCCTGATGGGTCGAGGCGGTGCGGACGCCCTGGAGCAGGGTGTCGAGCTCGCGGTTCTGGGACAGGATCCGCTGGAACCGTTCGGCCACCGCGGTGCCGGCCCCCTCGACCTCGCGTCCGGCAGTCCGAGCCCGCTCGATGAGGGCGGCCGACTGTGCCGTGGCTTCCGCGGCGCGCTTCGCGAGGCTCCGGACCTCGTCGGCCACGACCGCGAACCCGGCGCCCTTCTCCCCGGCCCGGGCGGCCTCGACCGCGGCGTTGAGCGCGAGGAGGTTCGTCTGGAACGCGATCTCGTTGATCGTCTTGATGATGTGGGCGACCTGGTCGGAGGCGGATTTGGAGGCGGCGAGGGACCGCTGCATGCCATCGACGTCCGAGGAGCCGCTCTCGGCCTCCTGACGCGCCGAGGCGGCCAATGCCGAGGCGGACTGGGCGCTGGACCGGTTGCGGTCGGTCACCTCGGTCAGCTCCGCCAGTGCCGCACCGGTCTCCTCCACGGCCGCAGCCTGCTGCTGGGCACGGTCCGACAGCGAATTGCCCTCGCTCGCCAGCTGGCCGACCGCGGACGCCGTGTCCTCGGCCCCCTGGTGCAGGGCCCGGGAGACCTCGAGGAGATCCCCGGAAAGCCGACGGGCCGTCCAGGCCATCACCCCGCCCAGCAACGCCACCAGGACGGCTCCGGCGGCCATGATCTGGAGGACCTGCGTGTTGGCGTTGCCCATCACGGCAGCCCGCGGGACCGCCACGACCAGGTTCCAGGGCCGGGCGATGCCCTTCACCGTCACCGGCACGGAGACATAGAACGCACCCGCCTTCAGCACGTCGGAATGCCCCAGGGCGGTGGCGACCCCGTCGCGATCGCGTCGATCCGTCATGCCCGTGATCACCCCGCTCGTGTCGACGAACTTCTTGCCCAACAGCGAGCGATCCGGATGGGCCACAACGATGCCCGCATCGGTCATCAGGAGGGCATAGCCCGTTCCATAGGGACGGATCTCGCCGACCTTATCGGTCAGTGTCTTGAGATCGAAATCGAGTCCGAAGATCCCGAGGAACTTGCCGTCCACCACG
>CAZZKQ010000735.1:0-1636 GCA_964654875.1 uncultured Verrucomicrobiota bacterium
GCCGACCCAGCGTTCATAGGCACCCGGGGAGGGGCCCTTCACGACGGCCTCGACCTCGCCGGCCAGCGGGGGGAGTCCGGTGAGGTCGAGAGCCACCCGACGTGCCAACGTCCGACGATCCGCCTCCGGGTTCATCGTCAGGCCGTTGGCCGCCAGCTTCGCCGATACGAAGGCGTCGATGGGGGTGTGGCCGGAGGCCTTGGGGACCGCGGGTCGCTCAGGTTTGAGGAAGGACCAGTGGGGCTGCCACGCCGCCCCCTCGAGGATCCAGCGTCGGATCCGCTCCCTCTGCTCGGGCTTCAGCTCCCTGTGCGATTCCGGCGGCGGCATCAGCTCGTCGGGATCGGTGTGCACCAGCCGTTTCCAGAGGGCGCTCTGTTCGGGCTTCCCAGGCACCACCACCGGTCCCTCGCCCCGGGTCTGGCCGAAGAGGCTTTCCCGGGTGTCGAGCCGCAGGCCCGCCTTGCGCGACCCGGGATCGGGACCGTGACAGGCGAGGCAGTTCTCGGAGAGGAGCGGGCGGATGTCCCGGTTGAACTGGAGGTCCGGGGAGGCGGCGAGGAGGAGTCCGGATCCGAGGACCGGGGCAATCCAACGGGCCGTCTTCAGCGGGCGCTGTCGGGGGGCGAGCATGATATGACGGGTGCCGGATCCATCGTAGGAATGCACCTCCGACGATGTCCACCGGTCCACCCATGGGTTCGGACGACTTCCGGGGACCGCCTCATCAAAGAAACTCCCAGCGGAACCCCACCCGGATCGGTGCCTGCGACCCACTCAGGCGCCCGGGTGCCCCGCCCATCCTCAGCGGGGGCGGTTTGACGTCGCCAGCAGATCCACCACCGAGATGCCCCGCAGCTCGAACAGACGCCGGATGGTGTCCTCGATCAGGTTGTTCGGGCAGCTCGCTCCGGCGGTGATGCCGACCGTGACGTCGCGGTTCAACGGATACCAGTCCCGGGTCTCGACCTCCTTGCAGGTGTGCTGGTTCCAGTGCTCGATGGCATGGGCCGACTTCATCTTCGAGGCGTTCTTGATGAAGAAGGTGGGCAGGACCTTCTCCCCCATCTCGGCCAGGTGGGAGGTGTTGGAGGAGTTGTAGCCTCCGACGACGATGAGGAGGTCCATCGGCTCCCGGAGCATCCGCTGCAGGGCATCCTGACGGTCCTGGGTGGCGCCGCAGATGGTGTCGAACACCCGGAAATGCCGGGCCAACGCCGCGGTGCCATGCCGCTTCTCGATCGCGCCCCGGATGCGACGCTGCACCTCCTCCGTCTCCCCCCGCAGCATCGTCGTCTGGTTCGCCACGCCCACCGCGGCCAGGTGGACATCGGGATCGAAGCCCTGCGAGTAGGCGCCCCGGAACCGGTCGAGGAACACCTGCCGATCCCCTCCATTCACGATGTAGTCGCAGACAAAGTCGGTCTCCTGGAGGTCGAACACGACGAGGTAGTGACCGTTCCCATAGGCACCGGCCTGGGAGGTCGTCGCCTTGGTCTCCTCGTGCTTCGCCTTGCCATGGATGATGCTGGTGACGCCGTCGCGGCTGTACTGCCGGACCCGCTTCCAGACGCTCATCACGTCGCCGCAGGTGGTGTCCACCGTCTGGCCATCCTTTTTAATCATTTGCGCTGCG
>CAZZKQ010000736.1:0-1634 GCA_964654875.1 uncultured Verrucomicrobiota bacterium
AGGGCGACATCCAGAAGCGGAGCTTCACCGAGCATCCCTACTGGCATCTGGAGCGCGCCCGGATCGCCGGCACCCGCACCGTGCCGGTGGAGCTGATCGCCAACGGAGTTCCCGTGGCCCGCCAGGAGATCGTGGCGGATGGCCGTCCGCAGGGGCTTCGCTTCACCGTCCCGGTGAAGCAGTCCGGCTGGTACGCCGTCCGGATCCTGCCCAGTGCCCACACCAATCCCATCTTCGTCCTCGTCGACGGCAAGCCCATCCGATCCTCGCGCCGGAGCGTCCAATGGTGTCTCGACGGGGTTGACCGCTGCTGGTCGCAGAAGGAGCGCTTCATGAAGGGCGAGGAACATGCCCAGGCAGTGGCGGCCTATGACCACGCGCGGAAGGTGTACCGGCAGCGTCTTGAGGAATGCCCCGTCGACTGATCCCCGGAATCTCCCGGTGAATCCCCGACCGTTCCCATCGTCCGATCCGCGCCCGTGAGTCGTCCCAGAATCCAGCCCGCACCACCCCTTTGGCTTGCCGTGTCCGCCCTTCTCGTGGGGACGGGCTGTCGTCCCGACGCCACCCGGACCCGTGCGGCTCTCGAACCGCTCAAGGTGAAGGTGAGCCCGGTGGAGGCGCGGTCGTGGGAGAAGACCCTGACCGTGCTGGGGTCGCTCGAGGCGGTCGACCGCTCGATGCTCAGCACCAAGAACGCCGGGCGGCTCCGGAGCCTGCAGGTCGAGGTGGGCGACCGGGTGGTGGCGGGGCAGACGCTGGCCCAGATCGAGCCCCGGGATTTCGAGCTGCGGCTGCAGCAGGCCCGGGCACAGCTGGCCCAGGCGCGGGCCCGGGTGGGACTGGCGGTCGAGGGGACCAACGACGTTGTTGATGAGGCAGCGGTGCCGCTCGTCAAGGAGGCCCAGGCCCGGCTGGAGGAATCCGAGGCGGAACTGGAACGGGTCCGCTCCCTCCACGAGCAGCGGATCAGCTCCCAGGCGGAGCTCGAGCGGGCCGAGGCACAACACCAGGTCATGCTCAATCGGCATGGCGACAGCCTGCAGGAGGCCCGCGAACGAAAGGCTGTCCTCGCCCAGCGTCGCGCGGAGCTCGACATCGCGCAGCAGCAGCTCACCGACACCGCGGTCCGGGCCCCCTTCGACGGTGTCGTCCAATCCCGCATCGCCAACGTCGGGGAATTCCTTCCGGCCGGCAGCCCGGTCCTGAGCATGGTGCGGATGGATCCGCTCCGATTGCTCCTGGACGTCCCAGAACGGGCCTCCGCCGAGGTGTCGGTGGGACAGGAGATCCGGGTGTTGGTCGAGGGACGGACCCAGACCCATCCGGCGCGGGTGGCCCGGGTGAGCCCGGCCCTGGATTCCCGGACCCGACTCCTTCGGGTCGAGGGGGAGCTGGCCAACCCGGGCGACCTCCGTCCCGGGTCGTTCGTCCGGGCCGAGATCGTCCTCGCCACCGGGGTCCGTGGTCTCGCGGTGCCGTCGGACGTCCTCGTGGCCTTCGCCGGAACCGAGAAGGCGTTCCTCGTGCAGACCAACCAGGCCGTGGAGCGTCGGGTGACCACCGGACGGCGTCGGGATGGATGGGTGGAGATCTTGGGCGGACTCCAGGAAGGGGACCGCGTGATCCGCAAT
>CAZZKQ010000737.1:0-1627 GCA_964654875.1 uncultured Verrucomicrobiota bacterium
GACAGCGCCTCGCCGTGTCCACCCGTCTGGGTGACATCTACCTGGTCGACGGCGTCTTCGGTGCGCCGGACAAGGTGACCTTCAAGCGCTTCGCCTCCGGTCTGCACGAGGTGCTGGGGCTCTGGAGCAAGGGCGACGGCTGGATCTACGCCACGCAGCGCGGCGAGGTGACCCGGCTCAAGGACACCGACGGCGACGACCAGGCGGACGTCATCGAGACGGTGGCCGACGGCTGGGGCATCAATGGCGACTACCACGAGTACGCGTTCGGGTCGAAGCCCGACAAGGACGGCAACATCTGGGTGGTGCTGTGTCTGACGGGGTCGTTCAACAGCGAGAGCCTGTTCCGCGGCTGGGCGCTCCGGGTGACGCCCGACGGACAGGTGATCCCGACGACGAGCGGACTGCGGTCGCCGGGCGGGGTAGGTACCAACTACCTCGGCGACATGTTCTACACCGACAACCAGGGACCGTGGAACGGCACCTGTTGGCTGAAGCACCTCAAGCCGGGCGGCTTCGTGGGGCATCCCGGCGGGTTCCGCTGGTACAACCAGGCGACCCACCTCGGTCCCGCCCCGAAGGAGCCGCTCAGCGGAAGCCGCATCGCGGTGGAGCGGACCAAGATTCCGGAGCTGATTCCTCCGGCGATCGCATTCCCCTACAACAAGCTCGGCCAGAGCGCGGCGGGCCTCGCGAACGACTACACCGGGGGCAAGTTCGGTCCGTTCACCAACCAGCTCTTCGTCGGCGACCAGACCTGGAGCCTCGTGATGCGGGTCTTCCTCGAGCAGGTGAACGGGGTGTACCAGGGTGCCTGCTTCCCGTTCCGCGAGGGCCTGGCCTCGGGAAGCCTGAGCCTCGAGATGGCGCCGGATGGCTCCCTTTTTGTCGGCGGTACCGACCGCGGCTGGGGCGCGCGGGGTGGAAAGCCGTTCTCCCTCGAGCGCCTGCGCTGGAGCGGAAAGAACCCGTTCGAGGTGCATGAGATGCGGGCCCGTCCCGATGGCTTCGAGCTCACCTTCACCCAGCCGGTGGATCCCGCCTCGGCCGGCAAGACCGACGCCTACCAGTTCGAGAACTACACCTACATCTACCAGTCGAACTACGGCTCCCCGGAGGTCGACAAGGAGAAGCCGCCGATCGAATCCGCCACCGTGGCGCCCGATGGCCGCAGTGTCCGTCTCAAGGTGAAGCTCACCCCGGGCCATGTGCATGAGCTCAAGCTGCCCGGGGTCCGCTCCGCCTCCGGGTCTCCGCTCCTCCACACGGTCGCCTACTACTGGCTGAACGAGATCCCGAAGACGGCCGCGCGCTGAGCCGTTGGGGTTTCGGATCCGACCCGACATGAAGGCGCTCTGGATCGGAGTGGTCGTGGCCCTGCTCCTTGTGGGCTGCGCCTCGGATCCGGTCCCATCGCAATCCATGGCGTGGTCCCGTTGGCGGGCCAAGCGGACCGAGTCGATCGGAGGCACGAACGGCTGGTCCACCCTGGTTGGACTGCAGTGGCTCGAGCCCGGGATGAACCCGGTGGACCGTCCGGGAATCCCCGGGGGACGCCGGCTCGGGGTCGTGGTGCGTGAGGGAACCCAGGCCCGGTTCCTTCCGGAGCCTGGGGTGGATGTCCGAC
>CAZZKQ010000738.1:0-1621 GCA_964654875.1 uncultured Verrucomicrobiota bacterium
GTTGTACGCCGCCGCCGGGTCCAAGGGCACCGACAAGGTCGTGCTCGAACTGCCCACGCTCCTCGGCGCCAACTCCGGCGTGCTTGGCTCCATCCTCAGCGGCATCACCTGCGCCGGCGCGTTCGCCGCGTTCATGTCGACCTTCTCGGGCCTGCTCGTGTCCATGACGGGCGCCCTCGCCCACGACGTCTACGGTCGCATGTTGCGACCCCAGTCCACGGCGGCGGAGCGGATGCAGATGTTCAAGTGGTGTGCGGCGCTGACCGGGGGTGTGGCGACGCTGTTGGGCTGCTTTGTGGAGCCGCTGGAGATCAATTTTATGGTTGGCCAGGCGTTTGCCATCGCGGCGGCCAGCTACTTCCCGCTGCTGTTCATGAGTGTCTGGTGGCGGGGCATGACCCTCCAGGGAGCGGCCACGGGCATGCTGTCGGGCGGTATCTTTGCGCTGATGGCGGTGGCCCTCACCAATGTCAGCACGCTGTCGCTCGACAAGGGGCCCATGGGACGGCTCTTCGCTCCGTTTGCTCCGCTCAACGAGTTCTGGGCCCATCATCCGCTGCTCCGGATCCTGTGCGAGCAGCCGGCGATCTGGACCGTGCCGATGTCGATCACGCTGATGATCCTCGTCAGCAAGCTGACCCGATCGTCTATTCCCTCAGACGTCCGTCTCAAGATGCTGGTCCTGCACGCGCCTGAGAAGCTGGGGCTCAAGCAGGACTACATCCGGGAGCACGAGGGTGTGGGGCACTGAGGGGTACCCTTCGGCTGGAGGGATCCGGGGACCGGTGGTGTCGCTGCGCTCAACCCATGGCTTCCGGCAGGGATGCCTCTGGCATCCGGAGGTGGGTGATGCAGTGCCCTGCATCACGGGGTGCGGGAGCACCCACGGGAGGGACAACGCCAACGGCGTTGAGGCCTTGAGCCCGGGGTTGGTTCGAGGGACGAGGACCTACCCCGGGGACCTGTTTGGGATGGGGACAACCGCAACGCGGTTGCGTCCCATTGGGGTGTGACCCCGTGAGACGGCAGAACGACGCGAGAGCCGGGGCGGGCCGCAACCGCGCTGCGGTTGGAATGGGATTGGGAACGAGCAACCCAGGGTAGCCCCGCTGGCGTGGCAACCCTGGGCTTTGGACCGGAATCCCGTTGGGATTGGGTCCCGGAGTGTGAGGCGTGTCAAAGCAGGCCAAGTCATTGGTCCGCATTCGGGGGACGGGCCTGTGGCCGGGGTACAGCCCCTTGAGGCGATGGCAATTCAGGAGAAACGCGAACCTAGGGGTGATCCCGGGGTGGTACTGGCACCCCTGCCGAGGTGCGGGCCGGAGGAATCGGTTGACCGGAGGTGTCGCTACGCTCAACCACCGGCTACCCGCTGGGATGCCCCCGGCATCCAGGGAGGATCGCCTCAGCCGCCGGCAACGATGCGGACGATCTCGAGGCGGTCACCCGGTTGCAGAGGACGGTCCGGGAATTCCGACGGGGCCACGGCCTCGCCATTGTGCTCCACCACCACGCTGGTTGGGAGGAGTCCCTCGCAAGGTGAGTTACGAGGAAGCGGCCGAGAATTTCGTGAAAGATGGGGGGTGGAACCTACGTATCTTTCAGGAATGGACGCACACGA
>CAZZKQ010000739.1:0-1619 GCA_964654875.1 uncultured Verrucomicrobiota bacterium
GCTTGTCGCCATGGTCCTGGACGAACACCGAGTCGGTGCCGTCCCAGATCCCGGGCGGCTGGTAGGGCTTCACGGATTCCCCGCCGATCCGGTCGTTGAGCAGTCCCGAGACGGCCAGGGCGTTGTCGCGGATGAACTCCGCATCCAGCCGGACGCGCGGGCCGCGGGCGAGCAGACGGTTGTAGGGATCCTTCTCGAGCTTGGACTCCGGGGCCGCGGCGGACTGCCGATAGGTGGCCGAGGTCACGATGAGCCGTACGAGGCTCCGGACGTCCCAGGCCGGGATGGGTCCCCCTTTCGCCCCCGACGGCACCCCGTCGCGGAACCGGCAGGCGAGCCAGTCGAGGAGCTCCGGATGGCTGGGCCACTCGCCCTGGGATCCGAAGTCGTTGGCGGTCTTGACCAGGCCGGCACCGAAGAAGAGGGCCCAGTAGCGGTTGACCGTGACGCGGGCGGTGAGCGGGTGCTCCTTGGACACGAGCCAGCGGGCGAGGGTCAGGCGGTTGCTGGGACCCTCGGGCAGCGGCGGCAGGAACGCCGGGGTGCCCGGACCCACCCGCTCGCCCGGATTCCGGAAATCACCCCGGACCAGGATGTGGGTCGGGCGCGGTGGATCCATCTCCTCCATGATCAGGGTGGTCGGGATCTGCGAATAGAGGGCATCCTTCGCCGATCGCGCCTTGGCGAGGGCGGTCTCGGCCCGAAGGTAGTCGACCGCGTGGTTCTCCTTGTAGTACCGGGCCAGTTCGGACCGCTCGGGATCGGATCGCTTGCCGCGGGACTTCGACAGGATCGGCAGGTAGGCCTCGAGCACCCGCTGCTGGAGCTCCTCGGTGCCGACCACCCGGGATTCCACCCGGACCTCGTCGATCTGCCCCTTGAACTGCAGTTCACCCGAACGCGAACCGATCCGCACCGGCTCGCCCGACGCGGCCGAAGCCGTCAACTGATCCTTCTCCACCTCGACGTCGCGGGGTCGGCCGTTCACGTGGAACTTCACCCCGGACGCCTTGCCGGAACCGTCGTGGGACACCGTCACCAGGAGCCACTGATCCTTCGGGAACTGTTCCTTGGTCCGGACCTTGAGGGCGTTGTCGGGCCACTGGTGGATGAGATGGAACTGGGGCCGTCCATCGGCCACGAGCAGATCGAACCCGCGGTAGCCGGGTGCCTTGGCCTGCTGGCTGATGACCGTGCCGCCGTCGCCCAGCTTCACCCAGGCGCTGACGGTGGTCGCGGTCTTCAGGTCGGCGAGCGTCGGCGCAGGGATTTCGACCGAGGTCTTGCCGTCGAGGGACAGCGCCTTGCCGATCCGGCCCTCGACGTATTCGGCCTTGTCGGCACCCTGCAGTCGGCCGTCGCCGGACACCGACGTCCCGGCGACCGCGAGGGAGTCGTCGGCCGCAAACCGGAACAGGAAGGCGTTGGTGACGGGTGCGGGCGGTCGGGCCATCACGACACGTTCCCATTTCTCCTGGGTCTCCCCGAGCTCGTTGATCCGGTCCTGGAGCGTCTTCTCGGCATCGCGCAGGGTGAACTCCGCCTCGACGAACCGCGTGGCCTGCTGGGGCGTCGGCACCGGCAGCCGCGGCGGGGGATTGTCGCTGCGGATCCGGTCG
>CAZZKQ010000740.1:0-1612 GCA_964654875.1 uncultured Verrucomicrobiota bacterium
TAGAGCAGACCCGATCCACGGCACGACAGGCATCGCATTGACCCCGCGGACTCGGCCTGGCGGATCCCTTGGGTGGACAGGCTCGGTTCCACCTCCGACCGGGTGCGCCGTTCCAGGCAGCCTCAGTAGACCGTGGTGACCTCGGTCTCCTCGACCGGGTCCTTGAATCCGTCCACCGTGACCGAGGCCTTCTGGTAGGCCTTTCCCTCCGAGACGGCCCTCCCGGTCAGGCTGAACGTGACACCCTTTCCGGCCTCGAGCTTCGGGACGGGCGGAAACTTCACCTTTTTCCCGGCGATCGTGCCCTGGGGACTGGAAACAGGCTCGGTCTCGGCATCGAGATCGATGCTGGCATTGAGATTGGTGAGGTCGGCATTGCCCTGGTTGCTGATGCGAAGGGCATAGCCCACCTCCCCACCCATCGGCACGGGATCGGAGACATCCATGAACTCCACCAGCAGGCCTCCGAGCCCATTCCAAACCGGGCAGAGTTCACGGACCTCGACCAGTCCGCCGGGCGCCATCGCCCGGACCTTCCCGCACCAGCTGCCGATTCGGGACGAGGTCAGAACGAGCGGTATCTCGCTCGAAGCTCCCGGCTTCAGAGGGGCCAAGGTCCATGTCACGGTCCGGCCCACCACGGTTGCACCCGGTGCGCTGGCCACCTCCACCTGCTGCGGAGCCTCGAAGGAGAGCGTCGTGCCCTCGTGCACCACGTCTCCATCGTTCAGAACCGAGAGGAGCACCCGGGCCTCGCGACCCACGACCTGCTCCTGTGCTCCTGGGTTGACCGTCAGACGAATGGACGGACGGAAGACGGTGACACAGGCCTCATCCTGGACCGGCGAGGCGTTGGAGGCCGTCGCAACGGCGATGTGGCAATGGCGTCCACGGTCGACTCCCTTGAGCCTGACGCTGAGTGTCCGCGATTCCCCCGGTGCAAGGTCCCCCACGGCGAAGGGAATCTCCCGGGCACCACCAAGCCCCGCTGGAATGCGGTCGGTGACCAGGACGCTCCTTGCAGTCGCCTTGCCGAGGTTTCTGACCACCAGGGCGCAGTCGGCATCCCTGCCGAGGGCGACGCCGGCCGGACCCGTTGCATCGATCGACAACTCGGGAAGATCAGAGGCCGCCTGGATGGCCGAGGCCAACAGCATCGACACGGCGAGGGCGCAGCAGACGGCAACGGATGGGGTTGGGATGGCTCTTCGGAGTTCCATGGAATCGACAGTAAGCGAGGTCCCTCGGATCGAGTCCGAAGGTCCGCCAACAGGCTGAGCCTTTGCCGGAATCCTGTACAGCACGCGGTCCCTGCAAAGCCCGCCCGGGAGACCTTGGGCCTCGATGGTCCTGCCGGTGAGCCAGGGAGGCCGACCTAACGCGCCACCGGGGCCATCCGGACGGCCCCGGTGGCGGGGTCGTAGGCGACTCGTTGTCCGGCCGGCACCCCCGGAACCGAGGCCAGCAGGCCCGCACGGACGAGTTCCTCCAGATCCGTCGGCCAACGGTTTTCGGTGGCCTGGAACTCCTGGATCGCCTTCTGCACCTGTGCCAGGGCGACGACGTTCTCGGCCCGACGCTTCCCCCGTCCCTGGGCCGAGAGGTAGTCGAG
>CAZZKQ010000741.1:0-1610 GCA_964654875.1 uncultured Verrucomicrobiota bacterium
GTCGGATGATGGAGCGGCGCGACACGATCCTCGATCCCGACATGGAGGCCTTCCGTCAGGAGCTGGGACGGTCACGCCTGCACGGACGTGCCCTCGCAGGCGGCCACTGCGGTTCCCGTCCCCTCGCCTGAGCTGCGGTCCACACCCCGGCCGACAGGTCCGGGGTGTGGACTTTTCCATCGCCCTGTCCACACTGGTCAGGTGTCACCGGATCGGAACACCGCAGCCCCCCCCGACACGAGAATCACAGAGGTGATCCGCCGGTTCTGGTGGCCCGTGTACGCCGGGTTTCGGGATGGGGGCCATCCGCCGGTGACCAGCCTCCACCACTGCGACAGGTTGCTCGGCTCGGACCCCGACCGGATCCTCCAGGATCTCCGACAGACCCACTCCCGCGGGCGGCTGAGGTGCTGGATGGAGAACGAGATCCACAAGGCCCTTCAGGGACACCTGGATGACCCCGGGGGCGTCCTGCCCGGACACGATGCGCTTCCGATCACGCTCGAAGAGGCCCAGTCGCGTGAGCCCCAGCGGCTCGCGACCCACTCCTCCACGGAGGACCCACGCCACGCCTTCCGTCAACGGTGGTCCCTGGTGCTGCTCGAGACCGCGCTGACGCAGCTCATGGAGCCCACCGACGATCCGGTCGTGGCGCTGGAGCGTGGCGAGCTCATGGGCTACCTCGATCGCCCGCTGCCATCGGGACCCACCAACGACTTCGCGGGCTGGATCCGAAGCCCACAGATCCTGGGTCTGAAGCGGACGTTCTGGTCGGGCCTGCGGGAAGCCGTCAACGCGACGATCACCGATCCCCGGATCCTGGAGGTCGAGCTCCTCGAACTCTTCCCGCCGCGATGAACCCACCGGACCGCTGCCCCGAATGTGGGGGTCCCAAGGAGTCCACGGTGCTCCGGGGACTCTGTCCGACCTGTCTGGTGCGGTGGACCCGGAGTCCACAGCTGCCGGGAGATCTTCGGAACTCGATCTGGGTCTGGGACGGCCGGCCGGGGGCTCGGATCCAGGGGTATGAGCTGGGAGAGGAGATCGGGCGGGGTGGTTCCGGGATCGTCTATCGGGCGCGCCAGGTGAGTCTGGATCGTGCCGTGGCCGTCAAACTTCTCATCGAAGGACCCTTCGCCCGCCCTCTTCAGGTGGATCGGTTCCGACTCGAGGCCAAGGCGGCGGCGGCGCTCGAACACCCCTCCATCGTCCCCGTCCACGAGATCGGGGAGGCGGACGGGCGGGTCTTCTACAGCATGGCGCTGAGCGAGGGCCCCACCCTCGAGAAGGTCCTCGACCGCTTCTGCCTCCCTGCGACCCGCCAGCGATGCCTCGACACGGAAATCGCCGCTGAACGGATGCTCCGGGGCCGGCAGCGGGAGATCGCGCGGTTTCTGTCGGAGATCGCCCGCGCGGTGCACCACGCCCACCTGCATGGAGTCCTTCACCGGGACCTCAAGCCGGGCAACATCCTCATCGCCGAGGGGGATCGTCCGATGATCACCGACTTTGGCCTCGTCTGGGTCGCAGGGTCGCAGGGCAACAGCGGGGCCTCCGGCAGGATCCATGGAACCCCCAGCTACATCGCACCCGAGCTCACCCGGGACCCC
>CAZZKQ010000742.1:0-1601 GCA_964654875.1 uncultured Verrucomicrobiota bacterium
CTTCCCGCACAGATCGCCGGGATGATCAAGGAGCGGAGGCTGCTTGGGTACAAGGGCTGATCCCCGGTTGGAACGACGGCCACTGAGCGGGATACGTCTGCAAAGGTGCGGCAGCCCGGTCTGAACCGGATCCACTTCGATGGCCGCGTCGGTGCACCGGGCCTACGATCGCGACCTGGAGGTTCGACATCCGTAGCCGTCCCAAGAATTCGGCACCGAGGAGATGCGGGCTGACACCAAAGACCCTCCCTGACGAGGGATCCTCAGCCACCGCCCAAGGCAATCAGCCTGCCCACTCGTCAAACAAGGCACTCGAAAACCTGCGACGGAAGGAATCCTGCTGGCGCACAGCAGCATCCACCACATCGGTGACCCGCACCCATCGCGAGGATCTACAGGGTTCCCTCACGCCTCTCCGGTCAGCACCCAGCGGCCTCAGAGGCGACCTGGGGAGGTCTCGCTCTCAAAGCAGGTCCCAATCCAACCTTTCCGGATCACTTCTTGTAGGCGAGGACCACCCGGAAACCGACACTGTCGCAATCATAACGTTGCCTATCAGAGATTTCGAAGTAGTAATCGCGGATGATCACGTCGCTTTTACTGGCCAACCGACATCCGTTCTTCGAATCGAATGCGCTACCTCCACGAACCACGGGGCGGTCAGGCCCTCCATCCTGGGTGTATTCGGCGGCGTTTCCGAGCATGTCATAAAGATTCAGCCCATTGGGCTTCCTGGTCTTGACGGGTTGGATTTTCCGGCCATTTCCATCAAACCAGGCATAATCCCCGAGATCACCACCACCATACCACGGGCCCGTCTCCGCTCCCCTTGCGCGTGCCGCAAACTCCCATTCCGCAGACGTCGGCAATCGAAATTCCTGGGACGGAAGGATCAGTTTAAGCGCCTGATATTTTTCGGTCAGGGTATTGCAGTACTCGACAGCCTCCTTCCAGATCAATGCCACCACGGGCTCTTGCTTTTGCTCATTCGACTGTTTGAACGGGTTGTACTCGCGCACTCCCTCAAATTCCTCGAGGGTCACTTCGTGGTCGCAGATCCAGAAGGGGTCACTGATTTTGACATCCTTCAGCGATTCGTTCGAAGACCGGCCAGACTCCCCCTCCGGACTCCCCATTTTGAAATCACCGGCCGCGACCCATCGAAAGAAACTGCCCCCGGGATAGAGTGTTCCGGGATCCTTCCAGTCCGCCCCGCGAAGAGGGGTTATTCCATTGTTGTAGGTATCATTGGGAACCGAAGCATTCACCTTGTTGTGAGGAGGTTTGGGAGCATTTGGGGGTTTTTGCCCGCCAGACTTTGGGGACGGATCCGACGAGCCTTTGGCCGATTTCCCGACACCACCAGCAACAGCCTGAACCCATCCCGACAACGACACCGCCACCGACAGAGTCCCGATCAACATCTTCTTCATAGTTGGCAATCTCTGTCATCAAGCCGAAGTTTCAAGCTGGATCGAATGAGAAATTCGAGGGCGGGGACTGCGATACGAAGTGGGGCGTCGGGACATCGACGAGTCGATCATGGGCATCTTCAGCCGTGATGTGCTGAAGGAGATCCAGTCGAACACCCCGGGCTGGGA
>CAZZKQ010000743.1:0-1599 GCA_964654875.1 uncultured Verrucomicrobiota bacterium
GCCAAACCGTTTGGTGAGGTCCTTGAGGCGGATCATGGATTGGGTTTCAGCACGAAGAATTGTTTCACCGCCCCATCCGAGTAGAGGTGGTTGGCGGCACGCCCGGGGCCCAGCACCGCATGGAACCCAGACTTGTCGCTGATCACCGGAAATCCCGCCTCCTGCATCGGGATTCCCAGGAGCCGGATCCGATCGGCCACCTGGCCGTTGAGCAGATTGTTCCAGAAGTAGCTGGAGCCGGTCTCCTCGAACAGATTCCTGCGGTCGGACGGACACTTCCAGAGCCGGGCAGGTCCCCTCGGGGTGAGCACCGAGTCCGCCGTGCGGAGGTCGACCTCATTGGTGTCCCGTCCTCGGTTCTGGAGGGTTGGGAACCGGTTCCCGTTCTCGTCGAGATACACCCTGAGGAGGAGCCCCATCTGTCGGAGGTTGCCCTGACATGCGGTGGATCGGGACCGTTCTCCGGCGGAACTCATGGCTGGAAGAGCGAGGGTGGCGAGGATGCCGATGACGGCAACCACCACCATCAGCTCCACCAGCGTGAAGGCATCCGGCCTCATTCCCGGCCTCCTCCGCGACGCGGGCGGAAGATCCGACCGTTCTCCATCGACCGCTGGATCTCCTCCAACAGGGGCGAGACCTCCACCTTGAGATCCGCGGAGCTGTTCTCGTAGAAGCTCTTGAGTCCCATCTTCAACACCTTCTCCTGGAGCTCGGGGCTGACATCGGGTGAACCGCCGGGGCCAGCGGGACCACCCGGACCACCCGGACCCTCCATTCCCTCGCCGCGCTCCCGTGCCTCCCGGAGCCGTCGGATCGATTCCCCGATCGCCCGACGCCGTCTTTCCTCCGGCATCTGCTCGAACGCGGCGAGCATCTGGCTCAATCCGGTCGGGATCGTGAGCTCAAGGAAGGCCTCCTTGTCCCGCATGGAGAAGTCCCGGAAGAGGTCCCGGAATCGGGGGTCCATCCGGGCCTTCCGTCGATCCTCCGGGGACAGCGCATTCAGCCAGTCGGCCAACTTCCGAATGGCGGCGGCCCTCTGGTCCGGGCTGAGCGATTTCCAGTCGAGAGACCTTAGATAGGCGGCGATGCGTTCCGGGGTCACCTTCGCGGCACGCGACCAGAGAAAGCCACCCAGCGCCACGGTCCAGGCGACCGCCAGGACGGCCACCGAGACGAGCAGGAGACGTCGCCGTGGGTTCATGCGAAGACCATGACCCTGTTCGGAGGCGAAGCCAAACGCAGAGAGTCGGTCGACCCCACCCGTTTCAACGCCGGATCGAGGTCGTCTCCCGGAACTCCTGCAGCCTCGAGGCCGTCCGGACGAGAAGCTGGTCCGCGACCGGCACCGGAGTCGAGTGGACCGGTTCCCCAAGGACGTTCCTGGCGAGGATCTCGAACGCATCCCCTGCCTTCACAACAGTGACCACCCCATGCTGGGAGGTCACATAGATCCGTCCATCCGCGGCGACCGGACTCGCGTAATAGTCGCCTGGTGCATCCAGCCGCTCTTCCTGGAAGAGTGGACGGCCGGTCCTCGGATCGAGGCAGGTCAGCAGTCCGCCGTTCTTCACCTGGTAGAACCTCCCTCGGTAC
>CAZZKQ010000744.1:0-1596 GCA_964654875.1 uncultured Verrucomicrobiota bacterium
GCCTCGCCCAGCAGCTGGGACATCTCGACAGCCCGATCCCGAACTTCGTCCTCCTCGACCCCTGCCCGCACGGCAACGAGTTCAGGGAGTTCAAGGCGGGCAACTGGGCCGGCTGGCTCGGCGCCCAGTACGGACCCGTCCGGGTCGGGGGCGAGTACCGGATCGAGGACGTGGCGCGGCAGGCGGATCTCACGGCCGACGACCATGAGTCGCGCAACGCGCTGCGACGGTTCCTGAACCGGAAGTTCGAGAACGAGCGTCGCTCCGCCGCCGCCGCCTCGCAGAATGCCGTGTTCGAGCGGGTGAAGGGCCTCATGAGCTGTGCCCACCTGTTCGATCTCGAACGTCTGCCCGCCAAGGATCGGGAGCGCTACGGACCCGGGACCTTCGCCCAGCACACCCTGCTGGCGCGGAACCTCGTCGAGAACGGGGCCCCGTTCGTGATGGTCGCCAATGGCATGACCTGGGACAGCCACGTCTTCCACAACGAGATCTACCAGATGCTCGTGCCCGAGCTCGACCGGGTGATCTTCCACCTGATCAACGACCTCCGGGAACGGGGACTCCTCGACGACACCCTGGTGGTGATGATGGGCGAGTTCGGCCGGACCCCCTGGATGAACCAGGCCCGGGGTCGGGACCACTATCCCAATGCGTGGTCCCTCGCCCTCGCCGGCTGCGGGATCAAGCGGGGCGTGGTGGTCGGCGAGACGGATGTCGACGGGGTCGACGTCGTGGGCCAGGCGTTCAACGAGAAGAACCTGTTCGCGACGCTGTTCACCGCGCTGGGGATCGATCCCTACGCCGAGTATGACCTTCCCAACCTGCCCACCTTCCACCGCGTCGAGGACCGGGCCGAACCCATCCGCGCCGTCCTGGCCTGATTCCCATGGCTGATCCGGTCCCATCCCCTGTCCCGACCCCGAAGCTGACGCGGCTGAAGGAATTTCCCCTACCCTCTCCCGTGCTGGGACTCGAGGTCTCCGCCGATGGACGCCTCCTCGTCGCTGCCGGTCAGGATGGGTCCCTGCTCCGGGTGGATCCGGAGTCGGGCACCCACGAACCCCTCGGCCGCCACGACAGCTATGCCCGCGGGGTTGCCCTGATGTCGGACGGCACCACGGTGGTGAGCGGGGGCTATGACGGCCGACTCCTCTGGCACGATGTGGCCTCGCGGAAGGCGATCCGGACGGTGAAGGCGCACGACTTCTGGTCGTGGGATCTGGCCCTGTCGCGGGATGGGCGATGGATCGCGTCGTGCACCGGGCGCTATGAGGCGGGCGGGTACAAGTACGAACCCGCCCCGGAGCGGGAGCCGTCGGTGAAGGTGTTCGACGCCCGGTCGGGCGAGCTGCGACACGCCCTGCCGCATGTGCCCCCGACGCAGGCGGTCGCGATCTCGCCCGACAGCCGCCACGTGGCTGCCGGCAATCTGATGGGGGAGGTCCGGGTCTGGGAACTCGGGACCGGAAAGCAGGTCTCCCAGTGGACCGACGGCGACCTGACCAGTTGGGGCATCGTGAAGAGCCACCATTATCTGGGCGGCATCTTCGCCATGACATTCAGTCCGGATGGCGAGGACCTCTACGTCTGCGG
>CAZZKQ010000745.1:0-1595 GCA_964654875.1 uncultured Verrucomicrobiota bacterium
AGAGGGAACCACCAGGAGATCTGAATCCTCGATCGCTTCCGCGAAGAAATCCGCGGAGGGCTCGTTCGCGAAATAGGCCAGCCACGCGGACGAATCCACCAGGTTCATAGCCGGTCACCGTCGCGTTCGAAGGAAGTGTCGATTCCCTTCAGGTAACCCCGAAGATTCCGCACCTCACGCATAGGGATGATTTCGATCCGATTCCGGAACGAAACCACCTTGGCTTTCTCACCGGATCGCAATCCCATCGCCTCTCGAATCCTCTGGGGAATGACGACCTGGAACTTGGGGGAGATGGTGACGGTTTCCATGCGTCATACGGTATACCGATCGATCCCGCCGTCAATTTATGGCTCGGAACTGACTGTGAGCCCGACGAACTCTCCCCGCGCGGAATTCGCCCGCGACCCGTTCCAGACGACAGCCTAGTTTCAGAATGTGGCCAAGACCCAGCGAACCCTTCTCAGCGTGCTCGCCTTGGCACCGATTCTGGTGCTGCTGCTGGGCCTGGCCTACGCCTACCAGCGCGCACGGTTCACCCAGAGGGTCAACGCCGCCTTCGATCCACAGCAGAAAGCCTTTCGTGGCATTTTCCTGCCTTGGCCGGTCGGGCGACCCACTTTGGCCGGCGGCCTGGTACCGGAGACCGATCGTCGCATCCGATCCCTCCTGGACCTCGAGAACGTGGGAACCGTCCGCAGTAACGGCATGACGCTGATTCTCCATGCCTCGGATGGTACCTTCCTGATCCACGCCGATCGAGGCCTGGACCGGCAATGTGGGGTGAGGTGACGACATCAGGGTCGTGCATGGATAGGACGGTCCAAAGCCCGCCTTCTCTCAACGCTCCACAACCCACTCACCCCTGAACCCTTGTCAACACGGGGTCCCGGGCCACTCTCGGCGCATCCTATGACGCTTCGCTCCTGCTGGTTCCTGCCCCTGCTCTCCACCGGACTCACCCTCGCAACGCTACAGGCCGACGAAGGCATGTGGCTCTACTCCAACCCACCCCGCAAACAGCTCGAGGAACGCCATGGGTTCAAGGTTACCGACGCCTGGCTCCAGCACCTGATGCAGTCGTCGGTCCGGTTCAATTCTGGCGGTTCCGGCAGTTTCGTCAGCGAGGACGGCCTCGTGTTGTCCAACCACCACGTGGGTGCCGACGCCATCCATAAGCTCAGCACGCCGGAGAAGGACTACATGCGGGATGGATTCCACGCCCGCCGGCTCCAGGACGAGATCCGCTGCGTGGATCTCGAGCTCAACGTCCTGCAATCCATCGAGGACGTGACCGCCCGGGTGGCCGCAGCGGTTCCGAAGGACGCGTCGGCCGAGGCCGCCGCGCTGGCCCGACGGAAGGTCATCGCGGAGATCGAGAAGGAGTCCCAGGACCGCACCGGCCTGCGATCGAACGTCATCACCCTGTTCCAGGGTGGCGCCTACCACCTCTACCGGTTCAAGCGCTACACCGACGTTCGGCTCGTCTTCGCCCCCGAAAAGCAGGCGGCCTTCTTCGGTGGCGACCCTGACAATTTCGAGTTCCCCCGTTACGACCTCGATTTCTGCCTGATGCGCGTCTACGAGGACGGCAA
>CAZZKQ010000746.1:0-1590 GCA_964654875.1 uncultured Verrucomicrobiota bacterium
CGGATCACAGAAGGTCAAGAAACGGGATGCGGGCGGTCAGGGTGCTCGTCTAGGGTGGCACGGCTATGGGAGAGTGGGTGAACCTCGGACTGCTGGCGGTGACGACGCTGTGGGCATTGGCCCTGTTGCCAGTCCCGGTCCGGGGGGCGGACTTCCAGGGATCCACCCATCTGGTGCCCTTCGAGGAAGACCACATCCAGTACGGGAAGACCGCCGCAACGGGGCCCATCCAGAAGCTCCAGGAACGGCTCGAATCGGGGCAGGCGACCCTCCAATGGGAGGAGCAGTTCGGGTATCTCCGTTCCCTCCTGGCGGCCCTCAAGGTTCCCGAGGCGTCCCAGATGCTGGTCTTCTCGAAGACCTCGTTCCAGCGCGACCGCATCTCTCCCGCAAACCCAAGGGCCATCTATTTCAATGACGAGGTCTACGTCGGATACGTTCCGGGATCGCCCGTCCTGGAGTTCTCCATGGCGGATCCAAAGCTGGGAGGGGTCTTCTACACCCTGGACAACCGACGGACCAACCGGGTGCGGTTCGTGCGGACCGACAACTGTCTCGAGTGCCATGCCGGTGCCAAGACCATGGGGGTGCCAGGACATCTCCTCCGATCGTTCGCGACCGATGAGAATGGGGTCCAGGATCTCCTGTCGGGCGGCGAGGGGATCACCCATCGGACGCCCCTGGCGGAGCGATGGGGAGGATGGTTTGTCACGGGGCAGCACGGATCCCAGATCCATCGGGGCAATCTGGTCGGATCCGGGGACCATGCCCGGCAGCTGAAGGAACCCAACTTCGTCGGCAACAAGACCACCCTTACCGACCTCCAGTCCCAATTCAACGTCGGGCGGTACCCGAAGGGCACGAGCGACATTGTCGCGCTGATGGTGATGGAGCATCAGGCCCACCTGCACAACTTCCTGACCCGACTCCAGTACGAGGCGACGATCCAGCTCAAGGCCTACGGTCACTGCAACTACATCAAGAGCCCGCTCGAGGCGTTCCTCCGCTACCTGCTGTTCACCGAGGAGACCCCGCTGACGGCGCCGATCTCCGGGAGTCCGGAGTTCCTTGGCGCCTTCCAGAACGGGGGCGTTCGGGATTCCAGGGGACGGTCGTTGCGGGAGTTCGATCTGAAGCGACGGATGTTCCGGTATCCGTGCAGCTACCTGATCCACTCGGAGGCCTTCCGGTCTTTGCCCGCCGAACTCAAGTCCCGGATCTACCACAGGCTCTGGGCGATCCTCACCGGCGAGGATGACTCGCCCGAGTGGGCGCGCCTGTCGGGCACGGACCGTCGTGCCGTGCTGGAGATTCTGACGGAGACGATCCCGGACCTGCCCGCCGACTGGAAGCTGTGACCCGGGAGACCGCCAAACAACCCCGGATCGGTCGGGATTGCATCCCGTCAGGGATGCCGCCCAGGCTCAGAGGGGATTCAGGGGAGACTAGGAAGACCGGTAAGCTTGGTAGCGCGTACGGGAATCGAACCCGGCTTTCAGCCTTGAGAGGGCCGTGTCCTAGCCGATAGACGAACGCGCCAAGAGACGGCTGTTGTCGGGGCTCGTCAGGGGGCGTGTCAAATGGTCAACG
>CAZZKQ010000747.1:0-1586 GCA_964654875.1 uncultured Verrucomicrobiota bacterium
GACAGCTCCTGGAGATCCGACAGGCTTCCGAGGAGGCCCTGCAGGCCAAGGAGGAGACGTCTGCGCTGGAGAAGGAGATCCTCGCCGAGCGGGCCCTTCGACAGCGTCAGATGCTCGTCCGCGACCTCCACGATGGCCTTGGCGGAATCACCGCCCATCTGGCGCTGCTGACCTCGCGCCCGACCGGCAACGTGGCCTCCCCGTCCGGGGAGGGGAACCTCAGGGATATCCAGCAGCTGGCCCAGGAAGGGAACCGGGAGCTGCGGCTCCTGATGAACACGTTGGAACGGGGCCTCACCCACTGGGGGGATTTCCTGACCGAGACCCGGACCCATGCCGAGAAGGTCTGCACCGCGCATGGGGTGACCCTCGACTGGGTGGTGTCCGGTCAGTTGCCGTCGGAGCCATCGCAGGATGTACCCGCGATGCTCTCACTGCTGCGGGCGCTCAAGGAGGCGCTGAACAACGCGGCACGCCATGGAAAGGCCTCCCGCATCGCCTGTCGCCTCGCGTTCCGGTCCGGCACGCTGGGGATCTCGGTCCGCGATCGGGGGCAGGGCTTCTCCATGGCCGACCGCACGGGTCGTGGTCGGGGTCTGGGCAACATGTCCCGACGCATCGAGGAACTGGGAGGTCGTGCGAGGATTGAAAGTCGGCTGGGTTTGGGCACCTTGATCCGGTTCGTCGTCCCATTGCCGGTGTCCCTGCAGGCGGGCGGCGAGATCCGATCGCAGCCCACCCATGACCCGACTCTTCCTCCTCGAGGATGATCTCCGGCTGGCGACCCTTCTTGAGGCGGTCGTCCGGCAGCAGCCGGATTTTCAATGGGTGGGTCACAGCGCGTCGGTACTCGAGGCGCTGCAGACGGTGGACTTCTCCGGGGTGGATCTGCTGCTGGCGGACCTGGATCTGGGCGAGGAGTCGGGCGTGGCCCTGATCGGAGCCGTGGCTGCGGTCGAACCCCGCGTGATCAGCCTGGTCCACACGGTCCATGACGACCGGGAGAGCCTCTTCGCCGCCCTCCGTGCCGGGGCCCGGGGCTATGTCCTGAAGGGGCAGGGAATCGACGAACTGCTCGCGAGTCTCCGGGCAGCGGTCCAGGGACACGTGCCGCTGAGCCCCGCGGTGGCCCGGTTCCTGATCGACCAGTTCCGCGTCGATCCCGGGGCCGATGGCACGGATCGGCAGTTGTCCCACCGGGAGGTGGAGATCCTCCGGCAGGTGGCTGATGGGATGCTCTACAAGGAAATCGCCAGCCGTCTGGGGATCAGTCCACACACGGTCCACAACCACGTGAAGCGGATCTACGACAAGCTCCATGCGGCGAACCGGGACGAGGCGGTCCGCACCGCGACCCGCCTGGGATACCTGGGGCGGAGGGGCGGGGCCGCCGGGAGTTGAGTGTTGAGAGTCGAGTGTTGAGGGTTTGAAACCGCAGACCGCAGGTCTGCTGGAAATCAAATCGGGGCGCAGCCCCGGGAGGGTGGGTGATGCAATGCCCTGCATCAAGGGGCGCGGAAGCGCCCATTCGGGGTAGGGATGACCTCCGTGTCGTCCCTGACATTCCCGCGAGGATGTAGAACACC
>CAZZKQ010000748.1:0-1574 GCA_964654875.1 uncultured Verrucomicrobiota bacterium
CCGTTGAAGTCGTCCTCGCAGGGCCGGAGCACCACGTCGCGAAGCGGTTGGGTTTGACCCAGGTCGACCTGGACCCATTTGGTGATGTTGGGCTTGGGCTCGATGGCGCTATGGTAGCCCACGGCGTCCTTGGCCCCGGCCAGCCGTTCCTCGGCGGCGATGGCGGCATCGATTTCCTTCAGTCGCGTCCCGGCCCGCTGGTCGATGGTGGCCTCGAGGTCCTTCTTCCGTCCGATCAGGGAGGTCCGGCGCGTCTCCAGCTCCCGTCGCGTGCGGGCCACCTCGGGATCCGGGTCATACTTCTGGTCGGCCTTGTCGACCGCCGCGAATACGGCCTGGAGGCTGTAGTAGTCCTCCTGGCTGATGGGATCGAATTTGTGGTTGTGGCACTGGGCACACTGGATGGTGAGGCTGGTGAAGGTCTGCAGGGTGTTCACCACCATGTCGTCGCGGTCGAGATGCCGGGCGACCTGGCCGTCGAGCTTGCTCTCCGGGACCTCGGCGTGGCCGATGAGATCCCAGGGTCCTGCGGCGATGAATCCCAGGCCTTCGAAGCCGTCGCGCGTCCCGGGGAACAGGACATCGCCGGCGACCTGTTCCTGAACGAACCGGGAGTAGGGCTTGTCCTCGTTGAGGCTGCGGATGACGTAGTCGCGATAGGGCCAGGCGTTGGGACGCGGCTGGTCCTTGTCGTAGCCGTGGGTCTCGCCGTAGTGGACGACATCGAGCCAATGGCGGCCCCAGCGTTCGCCATGGCGGGGGGATTCGAGCAGGCGGTCCACGAGCTTCTCGTAGGCCTTGGGATCGGGGTCCTGGACGAACGCCGCGATGTCCTCGGGGCTGGGGGGCAGACCGATGAGGTCGAAATACAGGCGTCGGATCAGGGTCCGGCGGTCCGCCTCGGGGGACGGCTTGAGCCCCTTCTCGGCGAGGGTCTTCTGGAGGAAGGCGTCGACAGGGTGGGATCCGGCCTTCGTTGTGGCGACGGGAAGGGCTGGTGCGGTCAGGGGACGGAGAGACCACCAGGAATCCGGGGCCGGGCCTGGAGCGGGTGTCGCCAGTCCACCGGCCAGCGTGAGGACCACGGAGAGCACTGCCAGGCCGAGATGGATCCGGGAGGATCGTGGAGAGGCGGGAGAGACGTTCACGGCGACGGAGTGGGCTTGGTCCTTCAAAGATCGCGAAGACGTCCCACAACGCCAAGGCCGGAAAACCGGAACCCCGGGGACGTCGCTCCGACGAGCGATCAAAGGATAGGCCACTGGCAGACGGTCGAGTCTGACAGGGGATTCAGCTCATCCTGCGATCTGTCGCCACACCCGCAGCACCTCGGTCATTCCCCAGGCCTGGGCATCGCAGCCCCGCTGGGTGTGCGGCGCATCGCCGTCGGTGATCTCGGGAAGGTGTCCCTCACAGTTTCCGGCGAGCAGGGCATCGACGCTGGCGAGGTAGGACCGGGCCGCGGCCCGTGCCCGGGGATCGTCGGGATTGGCCCGGATCAGGGCCTCGCAGAATCCGGGGAACGTCCAGGTCCATGCGGTGCCGTTGTGGTAGGCGGGCTTGCGTCGGGTGTC
>CAZZKQ010000749.1:0-1564 GCA_964654875.1 uncultured Verrucomicrobiota bacterium
TGGTGGGGGTCTGGCTGGATCGGACCACCAGCGTGGACGATTCAGCGAGGGCCGTCCCGGAAAGGACGAGGCCGATGATGCAGGGGACAAGCCATCCTGCGTTGCTATTGGTATGGTTCTTCATGTTCATGGTTTTCGATGCCGAGGCATCCAAGACAACTAAGGGAGAGGTGCCCGGATTCCATCGGCCGGATCTTCGGGCGATCCCAGGAGCCAAGGAGTTGGCGATAAAAACCGGCGAGGTCTCCCTGAAGAGATTGGAATCCATTCTATGAACTCCATTTCCAAAGCATTCACCCACCAGAACCTGACCCTGCACCTGATTCACGGTCCCGACCGGGTCGCCGGCGGCCGGTTCATACCCCTCGCCGAGGCCCTGAAAACGGGCTTTCTGCAGTCCCATAACCTACGATCACGGGAGTGGGATCGTCAGCCGAGGCGACCGCCATCATTCCGACGCCGGGACCGACCGAATTGTGATTGGCCGATCTCCAGAAGCCTTCTGCAAAGCGAGAAGCGAAATATGAACCGACACCGCCGAAAGGTCGGGTCTGAAGCGGACCAGGATGGATGTAGGCGAGGACTGGTCCGCCGCCTTGGTGTGGAGGTACGCGAGAACTTGAGTCGCCGACATCGTGGTTCCGTCGGAGCCCGGGCCCACAACGAACTTGCCCTCCCCCACCAAGGTCACCTTCGGGTCACCGTTTCGCGGCCCCTGCCCGGACTGGCCTGGGGTGGCGTCGACCGCGGCAGGGGCCCCGGAACGAGCGACCGTCGTGGCCATCATGAAGCACAGGCTCAGTGCCATGAAGAGGTCCGCGACCACCCGGACAACGGCGACCGGCTCTTAGTTTTCGACACCTGGGGAAAATGCGTGATGCATGTGGGAAAGGCGTTGGAGAGGGATTCCGCTCATTCCTGGACTGCCGGGGTGAACCCAGCTGGTTCCCCGGAGACCTGAAGGCTGTTGATCTCGCGCCGTTCGTACTCGAGCACCGCCTGGCGTCGGGTTCCGTCCAGCAGAGACAGGCTGACCACCGACAACCCACAGGACATCGCCCCCAACAGCGTGCAGGCCGTGCCAACGGCCACCTCACGAACCATGCCGCTCGAATTAGCCGGGTCGAATGTCGCACCCGCCAGGATCAGCCCCACGCAAGTGCCGCCCAGACCGACGAGAGTGGAGACGTCCCGACAGAGGACAATCCTCGCCCGGAGTCCCTCGAACGTTTCCTGGAGGCTGAGATGAAAGACCCGGGATCGGATCGCCGGCTCCGAGTTCCAATCCAACTGATGGATCGGATGCAATGGCGAAGCTTCCGCGGTCGCCGTGTCATCCTGGAGCTCCCGGACGAATTGCCTTTCAAGGAGCAGGACGGAGATGAATTGGAACAGGGCAAAAAACAACAGACACAGCATTCCGAAATACAACAGAAGCGAGATCGGGGTCTGACTGGCGAGAACGTCGACGAGGTGTTTCATCATTCTAGATAAGGGAGAGGTGCCCGGATTCTATCGGACAACCCCAGGGTGAACACCCACCCACCCCCCTCAGAACGGGGTG
>CAZZKQ010000750.1:0-1560 GCA_964654875.1 uncultured Verrucomicrobiota bacterium
CGGCTCTGGAACTCTGGCGGCGGTTGCGGGCATTCACTCCCTGGCCCGGGGCCTTCTGTCATGCCGAGGGCGGTGGAAAGACCCGGTTGGTGAAGATTCATTCTGCGACTCCCTGCGAGGGCTCAGGCTCACCGGGTCATCGGATCGATTCCGGAAAGGGCCGTCTGGTGGTGGCCTGCGGCCGCGACGCCCTTGAGTTGCAGCTGCTTCAACCGGAAGGAAGCCGGCGCATGGAGGCCGCCGCCTTCCTGGCAGGTCATCCGTTGGACCGTTTCACCTGATCATCCGCAGGGGACACCGGGACGGTCGGGACCGTGTGCTCCACATTCCGAACCCGGGTCGCCAACCACAGACTGAAGAGACCCGAGACCACCGCGATCCATCCCAACCCATCGTAGCCGAGGATCTCGCCGGCGGGAGTCTTCACCACGAGCCACCCTCCCACAGCGGTGGTCAGTCCGGCCATGATGTCGCGGGCGCAACTGCTCAAGCTCATGAACGCGCCACGCCTCCGAGGTGGCACCGCCAGACTGAGGATCGCTTGGGCTGGAATGAACCGGCCGCTGGCAAAGACGAAGAAGGATCCCCCCAGGAGCAACAAAGCGAAGAGCGGCATCGGTCGGGCATGCGTGATGGCCAGGGTGATCACGATGGCGAAGCCCACCAGTGCGGCATAGACGCGGACCCGTCCAGATTCGTCGGCCCAGCGACCGATCCTGGGTGTGCTGAACAGGCTCAGGACACCCCCCACGAGATAGACCAGAAACAACCTCTCCTCCGCCAGATGCACATTGCCGATCAGGTACGGCGCCAGCATCGGGATGATGGTGAAATGGGCGAAGACCAGCATCCCGTAGAAGGCCAGGGCCCGACGCGCGTTCGCGTCCCGAACCACCTCGAGGATGGGAGCAAAACCAAAGCGGGCACCGGGACGGATGTGATCCTTGAGGGTCGGCAAGTTCACAGAAATCAACCCGCACAAGATCGCCGAAAGGATCGCCACACCCCAGAAGGGCGCCTCCCAATCGAATCGATTGGCCAGTGCCAGACCCAAAGGAACTCCGAAAGCCGCCGCCACGGAGAACGATGTGGTGACCAAACCCAAACCGGCCGCCCGACGCTGGGGAGGCACCAGATCCGAGGCCACCGTCATGACCATTGAACCACACAGACCCCCGAAGACCCCGCAGATCGAGCGGGACAAACCGAGCATGGCGGCAGTGTGGGAGAGGGCACACCCCAGCGTTCCAACAATGAATCCCAGATAGGTCACCACCAGGAGCGAACGCCGTTCGAACCGATCGATGAATGTGGATCCAAAAAAACCGGCCATCCCCGACGCCACCGAATAGCATCCCAACAGCGCGCTGAAACCCAACGGACCCATGTGGAGGTCTCGCATCAATTGCGGCCCGAGCGGGAGCATCACCATGAAGTCCAGCACATGGGTGAACTGCACCGCCGCCAGCAGCAGCAGGAGTCTTCGCTCACGTGATTCGGTCATCGGGTTCCTGAAGGATCCCCAGGGGGATCCACGAGGTGGGAAAGTTTGCCTGCAGG
>CAZZKQ010000751.1:0-1557 GCA_964654875.1 uncultured Verrucomicrobiota bacterium
CAGCTCGGCGATCTCCGGGTCCTCCCAGCTACCCCGATCCAGGATCTGACCGGCGCAACGGTGGGACGCATGGATGCCACCCTCACGACGACCAGCGTCGATTACCCGGGGGTTGGGGACGAGGTCCGAATGGGACACCTCCACTTCATTTTTGGGACGGGAGAGCTTCAATTCGTGGGCTCTGCCAACCAGCTGCTGGTGGCGGGTAGTGGATTCTACCCGGGTGTCTCCAGCACGATCGCCCCAGGGTCCACCCTTCTCCGCCCCATCATCGGCGGCTGCGGCCAATACTCCGGAGCGATCGGGTCCGCTACGTCCGAGCATCTCGCGGACGATTCCTGGCGCCACACCTTCGAATTCCTGGTTCCGGTAGTTCGAGTCTAGCCCGCGGATAGACCAAAGGACCTGGGGGCCGAGGTTTTCCTGCCGGCCCTAGACCGCCAGGTGGCCCTTGAGGACCCGCAGCATGCGGCGGACTCCCTCGGGACCCACCCGGGATGCGTGTCCGGGTCCTTGGTCATCCATGAACGCGACAAAGGTTCCAGGACCGAAGAACCGTTCCTGAAGCCGGTCGGGCGCGCCGGCGAAGACCGAGAATCCGCCTTCGTGGACTTCCTGCACATAGGTGACCGGTCCGTGCTCCGGATCATGGGCGGCGTTGTGGAGTTCGCGTGCCTCGCCCGCCCCAAGCCGCTGCTCTGTCGTCCGGAGCACCCGGGAGTCAAACTCCTGGCGGGACATCGTGATGTCGACGACCCGGGAATGATGGGGCGCGTTGGGTTCACAGCAGACGACAGCGAGGGAGATTGGGTTCATCGGACTTGAGAATGATGAACGCAAACTGCCGTGACCAGACCAGGCTGCGGTAACCACCCCCGTGGCGGTGGCAGAGACTGAATCCCCCAGGTCCCCATCTCGACCGGTCAGAGGAGGCGAACCCGTGAAGGTGGACGGGGTCCGCTCAAGCTTCAGATGAACCCGGTCCAGCCGGTTCGACACCCATGGAGGCCATAGGACTCTTCTCGGCCGGACGCAGGCGCTGCCGCTCGCTGTAATGCGGAACACCACACCCAGGACCCTGGAAGGGTCCGGGTCCCCTTTCCCCGACGATCGACACTCCATTCTTAAGCAGGTTTACGACGCCTTGGGCTCCAGGAGCCTTCCGAAGGCCTCCAAGGACTCGATGGTGGTGGGGATCGGGGTCGGCGAGGATCACCAGACTGAGGATGGGCATCCGGTGCTGGTCATAGATCCGGTAGTAGTACTGAAACATCCGGACGGGCATGTCCTCCGAGGCCTGGGACTGGATCTCGAGATGGAGATAAATCCACTGGGAGCGGCCATCCTTGAAGAAGACCCGGACGAGCTTGTCGACACGACGCCGTGAGCCACGTCTGGGGAAGAGGGAAGGGACTCACACGAAGCCGCTGGGACGCGGAGGGAGAAGACAAAAGAGATCGGGAGAGATCGCTGCAAGCGACCGGATCCCTCCGATCCCCATCTTGGTCAGTCACGCTTTTGGCCTTTGCCTCGGATCGCGGATACCCACACTTCGTT
>CAZZKQ010000752.1:0-1547 GCA_964654875.1 uncultured Verrucomicrobiota bacterium
TACCTCCTCGCGGCCGACCGGAACCGGATCCAGGACTTCGCGACGAAGGGACGTTGATGCCGGGCTGGGGCGCCCCAGGATGGCGTCACTTCCCGGATGCCTTCCCCGGCGTGGCCATCGCCTCGCGGAGCGACTGCACCAGTTCCTCTGCGGACCATTCGTTGCCGCGGAAGATCTGCACGAGTCGACCGTCGGGTCCGATCACGAGGGTCCGAAGGTTGTGGTTCTGGTCCGCGATCGACACCCCCCGGCCGAAGTAGAGTCCCACGCTGGTGGCGAAGGGCTCGATCTGGTCGAACCCCCCGGTCGCCAGCGACCAGTGCCTCGGATCCGCCTTCCAGCGCTGGCCGTAGGCCTTCAGCGCCTCGGGTGTGTCGAACTCGGGATCGAACGTGATCGAAAGCAGATGCCAGTTCGTGGCCTGGACCTTCTGTGCGGCGAACGCGGCCTGGACCTCGGCGAAGCGCTCGCTCATGCGGGGACAGAAGAGCGGGAACGGGCACCGGGTAAAGATGAACGAGACCGCGAGGGCCTGTCCCTGGAAGGATCCGAGGCGGACAGCCTGGCCGAGCTGGTTTGTGAAGGCGTAGTCGGGGACCGGGTCTCCAGGTTTGAGATCCGGCACGTTGGGGAGCACCCGGAAGGCCGCGTGGGTCGCGGTCGGAGTCGCAACAGGGGTGTTCGTGACGACCGGCTTCCGGGTCGCTGGATCCGCCTTGGCCACGACCTTGACCTGGTCGATCCAGCCGTCGGTCTCGGTCACCCGCAACCGGAACTCCACGGAGTCGCCGGGGTCGACCCCATCCAGCTCACGGGATTCCCGGACCGTGAACGGCATGGTCATGGCGGGCATGTATCCAGGGATCTCCTCATGACGGATCACCGCCTCCCGCTCCGGGCGTTTCAGCGACTTCACCACGCCGCGGACCGTGTAGTTGGTGATGCTGGAGGAGGCGCTGCCAGGGGCTGTCGCATCCGGCTTGGGGTTGCACCCCCATGCGACCAACAGGGCGAACGCGAACCACGCCGCGATCTCAAGGTGGATGATCCTCATGGGCCGAGGATGGTGGCGGGCCACGGATCGGGCAAGGTGGTGCCGTGCCTGGAACGAAAAACCCGGCAGTCCGCGAGGGGATCTGCCGGGTTGAAGGGGTGTCTGGGCTCAGCCCACGAGGGCCGGCTGCGCTGCTGGAATCGGGAGCAGTCCCGCGTTGTCGAAGACGTAGCGTCCACGCGGCCGCGGGGGACGATCCTTCTTCGGACGGTCGCCCTTGGGTTCCTGGGCCTTCGGGGCCGCAGGCTCCGGCTTCGGGGTTGGCTTCTTGGCCGTCTCAAGCAGTCCGTTGGCGAACTCGATCACGTGGCCCTGGTGGATCAGCCAGTGGAGGTTGCCCAGCAGCTCCTGCTGTGCGGCGGTCGGCGCGGGGGCAGCGGGGGCAGGGGCGGGCGCTGGCGCTGGTGCGGCTCCCTCGGCCGGTGTCGAGGAGGCCTCAGGGGCTGGAGTCGCCGGTGCCGGACCCGCCTCGGGGGCCGGGCTTGGCGCGATC
>CAZZKQ010000753.1:0-1545 GCA_964654875.1 uncultured Verrucomicrobiota bacterium
GCCCCCTTCCTCCCTGCCCTGATCAACGCACCCCGCGCTCGGCCTCTCCCCCGGTCCGATACCCCACCAGACCCCGGCGCTCCCCCCAGACCAGCCCGAGCTTCAGGCTCTCCCCGGCCGTCTTCGCGAAGACCTGACGCGCAAAGGCCACCAACGAATCCATCCGCACGCCATCCACGGCGGACAGCATCATGCCCACCCGGATGTCCGCCCGGGCGGCCGGACCGGCCTTGTCGACCGATTCAACCAGAAAACCCCCGGGCTCCGCGGCCTTCAGCCGGAGACCCAGACGTTTCCAGAGGAGATCGTTGTTGAAGAACACCCGTTCATCGATCAGCCGGAGGCGCAGCACCCGAGCCTCACCCTTCCGGGACACCTTGAGCACGACGTCACGATCGGCCTTGGCATCGAGCAGTTCCCGGTTGAATTCGATCAGGCTGTTCACGGCCTTGCCGTCGATCTGGAGGATGGCGTCGCCCACCCTGAGCCCAGCCTGGGCGGCGGGGCTCCGGGGCTGGACCCCCTCGACCACGAGTGGGCGGTTGAGACCGCTGAGCTGCGCCCCGAACCAGAAGCCCCCGACGGTGACCCCGCTGAGGGTCTCGGCGAGGGCCGCGCTGATCTGCTTCACCGGGATGGCAAACCCGATGCCCTGGCTGTAGGAGGGATTGAGCACGGCCACATTGAGTCCGATGAGCTCTCCTCGGAGGTTGATCAGTGGGCCTCCGGAATTCCCCGGATTGATCGAGGCATCCGTCTGCAGCCAGTCCTCGATGTCGAGCGACTCTCCCAAGGCCACCTCGGAGGGTGCTCGGCGCGATTTCGAGCTGAGGATGCCCCGGGAGACCGAGGCCCCGAGGTTGAACGGATTCCCCAGCGCAATGACCGTCTCGCCGAGCAGAAGATCGTCATCACGAGCGAAGCTGACCGGACGGAACTTCCGGGGGGCCTTGGGTCTCAGCCTCAGGACCGCGACGTCCTTGGCCTTGGAGAGGACCACCCTTTCAGCCGGGATCGGATCCTCATCCTCGGCGAACTTCACCCAGATGTCGTCGGCATCGGCCACGACATGGGTGTTGGTGAGCACATAGCCGTCTTCGTTCACCACCACTCCCGATCCCCGGCTGTAGGTCGCCTCGGGTTTGCGCTGGTATCCGTAGTACTGACGCCAGAGTCGCTCGTAGGGGTGTTCCCGCTCGACCCAGGTCCGGGTGGCGATGTTGACGACGCTCGGCATCACCCGTTCCACGGCCACCACCGTCGCATCCCGGCGGGGATCAAGGGCCAAAGCGGCAGGCTCGGCGCCGGACAGAAGGCCGATGCCGTGGAGGAATATCCATCCCTGGAGCAGCAGCCTCTGGGGAAAACCCGGTCTTTTCATGTGAAGGTGTTCCTGTGGACGCATGGATCCGGTGTCTCGTTCAATCGGATCAAACCCGGAACCGGCCGGCGAGTTGCAACGGAAGATCCGGCGGCGCGCGAACGATGCCTCCCGGGAACCCCTCACTGTGGGGCCCGGATCAAAGCCGTCCACCCCCTAAATCT
>CAZZKQ010000754.1:0-1545 GCA_964654875.1 uncultured Verrucomicrobiota bacterium
GTGCCTGAGCCTCGAGTCCCGGGTCCGCTCCAGCGGGATGGGGGGCAGGAACTCGTTGGTCCGCGAAGGGTTCCCCCTGGCCTGGATCACCGAGATCTTGACGTCATTCGTGGGCTGGTTGCCCAGTGTGACCGTCCGGAAGAACAGACCGTCGGCGTAGAGTCCCTGCTGGGCATGGTGCAGGAAGTTCGTGACCGACCGGGGAGCGGCCCGGGTGTCCAGCTCCAGCTCGATGTCCCCCAGGGCGGTCTGCAGGAGGAGGCGGGGCTTCGCCACCACGGCCTCGACCCGCCAACGGAAGCGCGGTGCCTTCGCGGGGTCGAATCCCGCCAGATGGGTCCGATCTGACGGATCGCGGAATGCGGGTTTCCGATAGCGCCAGGGCCTGTCCCCGAAAACCTCCTCGCAGAGGCGGGCGACCCCGGGGTCATAGGCCCGCAGTTCGGCCCGGGTATTCACATGGTTGTGCAGGGAGTCGTTCTCTCGATTGTCGTCAAACCACGACTGCACCGCCTCGGCCCAGTACTCCTCGCGGTTGGATCCCGCATACGTTCCCTTCCAGAGTCCGCGCCGGGTCGCGTCCTCGAAGGCCGCCGCCAGCCGGCTGTCGAATGTCGGGTCCACGATGCTGAGCCCCATGCTGTGGATGGCGTGGGCAAACTCGTGGATGGCGATATTCTCGGTTCCGTAGGGATCGCCAGGGTAGCCCAGCAGGTTCTCCTCGGCGCAGCTCACGGCCGGCGCCTCGGGTGTGGCCCCGAGTCCCCGCGCCCGCCGATCCCAGAAGATCCGCGGACGCAGCCCGGCGTGTTCCGGGATGTCGGTCGTGTATTCGTCAAAGGCCATCACCGCCAGCCGCGTCCGGTTCGTCGCCATCGCCCCGAGGAGGTCGTCACGTCCCTCCATCAGGTGCCGGACGATCCACGCCGCCTCGCACAGCGCCGGATCCGAGACGCGCGACGATCCCACGATCGGCAACGGACCCACCGCAATGTGCTTTTGGTAGAAGGGATCCAGCTGGAACCGTTCCCGCAGGGCGGGCGGCACAGGGCCGACCTCTGAACCAGGAACGGCTGCCCTGTCCTGGGCGTGCAGGGGCAGGGCCAGGAGACCGAGGCCGAGACACAGGAGCAGGGGTCGGATCATGGAATCAGGGGGTAGGCGATCCGGTTGGGCCGAACCCTCCCAGGAACCGTCGGTGGAGGGGACGCGCCAGGAGCCAGAGCAGGAGGCCGGCCGCCCCGGTGATCAGGAAGACCTTGAAGAACTGGGCCGGCATGTCCTGGGCCCGGGCTCCGGTGACCTGGCCCGCGAGCAGTCCGGCCAGCAGGTTGCCCAGCGAGGCCGCCAGGAACCAGAGCCCCATCATCTGGCCGACGAACCGGGACGGTGCCAGCTGCGTCACGGCCGAGAGGCCGACCGGACTCAGCAGCAGTTCCCCCAGCACCTGCAGCAGGTAGGTGGTGAGGAGCCACGTGGGCCAGACCGTCCCGTGGTCGAGGGCGCGACGGGAGCCGATCTGGAGGACCCCGAAGCTGAGGGCCA
>CAZZKQ010000755.1:0-1542 GCA_964654875.1 uncultured Verrucomicrobiota bacterium
GTTTCCGACAAGACCGACCCCTCCGGTGTGGCGGTCATGACCTCTCCCTCGACCAAGGCATCCGGAATCGTGACCTTCAAGGTCAACGCCTTGGACAAGCGGGGGTACACCTACAACGCCACTCTGAACGCGGTGACCCAGCAGTCGATCTCGGTGCCATGATCGGCTGATCGGCAGCCGGTCCGGTGCGGTGGGTGGAGGGCTTCCTCCACCTCCGTCCCGGCCGTTGTGTTCAGTGTCCGCCTGTGATTCCCAGCGCGGCGAGGATGGCGTAGGCGGCTGATGCCAGGGATTCCCCGGCCACGGCGCCCGAGGCCACGGGGATGATGTAGCGGTTGGCGGACGACCGGTGCACGCGGGTCCAGACCACCGCCAGGAGGGCGCCGATGAAGAAGCTCAGCGAGTTGGCGAACGGGACCACGAAGGACAGACCGAGTCCCATGGCCGAGGGCACCCACCGGCGGATCCGTTCCGGGGTGAGCGCCTCAAGCAGCGACAGGGCGATCCCGACCAGTCCCCCCACGACGATGGCGAGGCGGGCGCTGGAGGGGATGGTTCCTATGCCACGAGAGAGTGCCTCAGCGACGGCATGCCACATGGAGGTCGTCGGGGAATTGAAGGCCTCGAGGGCCGCTTGGTTGGGAACAAGAATGTACCATGCAGGCACCACGGCGAGGGTGCCGAAGAAGACGCCGTAGAACTGGGCGAGGAACTGCTTCCGTGGGTGCGCCCCGAGCAGGTAGCCGCTCTTCAGGTCCGTCAGCAGATCGGCACTGGATCCGGCGGCACCCGCCGCCACTCCGGCCGTGATCAGGTTCACAAAGGTGTTGGCGGGTGCAAGGACCGCATAGACAAACTGGGTGATCTTGCCCATCGCCCCGATCGGAGTCGTATCGGTCTCACCCGTTGCCCGACAGGCCACGAGGGCCAGGACGAACGATAGCACCACACTCACGAGCCCGAGCCAGGGGGCGATCCCGAAGGCCAGCCAGCAGAGGAGCACGAGTCCCACCGTGACAGGGATACCCCCGAGCACCAGCCATCGGGTCGGCACCTCAATCGCCTGCAAGGCCTGGTCCTCGGGCGACGCCGGACCGGTCCCGCCACTGCGCATGCCGCGGATTGCCCGCAAGATCGTCCGGTAGCCGACCGCGAACGACGTCAGCCCAGAGGCCACCAGAATCGATGTCCCCAGCCACAGGCTCCAGCGGGTCAGCTTGAGGCCCTTGACGATTCCGCCGTCGCCGAGCGAGGCCTCCAGATGTCCAAAGAAACTTTTGCCGGGTTCGGACCAGTCCGACAGCCCCGCCATTTGGGGAGCGAGGACCAGATAGTTGATCGTGGAGCCGACCAGCATCCAGCTCGACACCCGGATTCCGACGATCATGCCGGCCGCGATCAGCAGCAGGCTGGGCTCAAACCACATTCCCAGTGTCTTTCCGGTCAGGACCTGGCCCCGGATCTGGGCGACGGTCTGGTTGAAGAACAGTTGTTCGGGGATGTAGCCGAACGAGCGGAAGAGGGCGGAGACGACACCGACGC
>CAZZKQ010000756.1:0-1538 GCA_964654875.1 uncultured Verrucomicrobiota bacterium
ACCTGTTCCTCGATCACGTTCGCCCACTGGTCGGCGCTGACGACCTGCCGGCCGCTGAGCGACGGATTACGGAGCTCCTCCGCCGTCGTGATGGACGGCAGCGTGCTGTAGAAGTCCACCCCCGCCGAGAAGCTCCCGATGGCAAGCCCGGTCGTCAGCGTCGGATCGATCGGGATGCCCACCGGGCTGTTGACGGAGACCAGGACGCCCAGGGGGCCCAGCTCGGAGATGGCGAATCGGATCGAGAAGCCGGCGAGTCCCGCCACCTCGAATCCGCCAACGACCCCGAGGTAGAGGATCCGGTCGGCCACCGGCGTGGTGGCCGGGGCGTCGGGGCCGATTCTCTGGCCATCGGTCCCAATGCGAACCAGCCCGCCCACCAGTCCACCCTGGATCCTGCCGCCAAAGGCATCGGCCTGGATCGTCACGCCAATGCCGCCCAGCGCGATGATCGGGAACCGCCCCTGCTGAAGGAGGCCAACGTCGACCTCAAGACCGTTGATGAACCCGCTGAATGAAGCTCCGGGGAGGCCTTCGATCCGTTCCACCGAGGCCGAGAGGGTCAGGACGAAATCGAGCGGCGCCTCGTTGATCGAGCGCCATCGGATCCCGAGCGTCTCGATCCGCACGGGCATCCACGACGGCATGCCGAGGTCGCTGCCGGCACCCGGCACCACCGCGAGGCGGACCCCGAAATCCGTCCCCGCATGGAAGACGCCGCTGCCCAGGATGGCGAAGTTGTCCGCGCTGCCCGAGATCTGCAGCGCACCCGCATGTACAATCACCGTGGCGCTCCGGAACGCCAGCAGCGGCTGGTCCGGCCTGGCCCCGAGATCAAGCCGCATCCCGGAGGACTCGAAGGAGATCAGTCCACCGAGGTCCGCACGGGCGTGGTCGGCCACCAACTGGAATCCCACCAGCCCCCACCGAGCCGGTGCCAGGTCCTTCGCGGGATCCAGATCGACCTCCAGGCTGAACACGCCCCTGACCCCAAAGGAATCGGCATCCGCCGAATCGGTGATCGTCAGGCCGAGATCCTGGCTGCCACGCACCTCGGCGCCACCCACGTCGACCACGATGTCGACGTTGAGCCGGATCAGTCCCTCCGAGGTGATGGAAAGGTCTAGGTTCTCAAACTCAAGCGACGGATTGCTGAGGGTCACTGGCCCGAGCTTCAGGCCCCGAGGGATCATCGCCTCGGGATTCAAAAGTTCGCCGGTCGCCGGATCGAAGGCCTCGTCATAGGAGGGGGGTTGGGGATCCACTGGGTCGGACGTTCCGGCTCCGTCATCGAGAAGCTCGAAGCCGATCACCTCGAAGCGGTCGAGGGACAGGCCCGAGCCTTCGGCGTAGGTGAACTGCCCATTGCCAGCCACCTCGAGCCAGTTGCTCCCGTCCGTCTTCCGGACCACGACGCTGACCCCCGCGAAGGAGAGCGTCACATGGTCCGAACCCGTGCCACCAGCCTTCCCCCAGACCAGGCTGAAGGTGCCCTCGAGACTGACAATGTCGCTGATGTCGATCATCCCTTCGCTGAT
>CAZZKQ010000757.1:0-1533 GCA_964654875.1 uncultured Verrucomicrobiota bacterium
TGGGCGAGCTCCACCTCGAGATCATCCGCGACCGTCTCAAGCGAGAGTTCAAGGTCGAGGCCGACGCCGGTGCTCCGCAGATCGCGTTCCGTGAGACGATCACCAAGGCGGCCGACGGCGAGGGCAAGTTCATCCGCCAGTCCGGTGGTCGTGGCCAGTACGGGCATGCGTGCGTCAAGGTCGAGCCGAATGAGAGCGGCAAGGGTGTGGAGGTCCTCGACGAGATCGTCGGCGGTGCCATTCCCCGAGAGTACATCCCGGCGGTCGAGGACGGCATCCGCGAGGCGATCAAGTCGGGCGTCTATGCCGGCTACCAGGTCATCGACATCAAGGTCAGCATCGTCGACGGCTCGTTCCATGAGGTCGACTCCAACGAGCTGGCGTTCAAGATGGCCGGAATCTTTGCTCTGAAGGACGCCTTCCCGAAGGCGGGGCCCAAGCTGCTCGAGCCGATCATGAAGGTCGAGGTCGCCACCCCGGACGAATACCAGGGTGACATCCTCGGCGACATCAACCGCCGCCGTGGTGTCATCCAGGGCGTCGATGCCAAGGCCGGGCAGACGATCGTCACCGCCAACGTCCCGCTGAAGGAGATGTTCGGCTACGCCACCGCGATCCGTTCGCTCTCGAAGGGACGCGCCTCGTACTCGATGGAACCGTCGGCCTTCCAGGAGGTGCCGTCGTCCGTCCTGGCCGAGGTGATGGACGCCGCCAAGAAGCGTCCGGCGGCCCGCAGCTGACCCATTTTGTAGGAACCAACTCAACCTGTTCTTTGTATGGCTGGACAACGCATCCGCATTCGCCTCAAGGCCTACGACCACCGGGTGATTGACGCCTCGGCGAGTGAAATCGTCGAGACGGTCAAGCGCTCCGGTGCCCGTGTGGCCGGCCCCATCCCGCTCCCGACCAATATCGAGCGGATCACCGTCAACCGCTCTCCCCATGCCGACAAGAAGTCGATGGAGAGCTTCGAGCAGCGGACGCACAAGCGGCTGATCGACATCATCGAGCCGACCGCCAAGACGGTGGATGAGCTCAAGAAGCTCATCCGCCCAGCGGGCCTGGACAGCACCATCAAAATCTAACCGACCCCAGACCATGCCTCTCGGACTCATCGGAAAGAAGATCGGTCACACCCGCGTCTATGACGCGAACGGTGTCTCGACCCCGGTCACTGTCGTTCAGGTCGGCCCCAACTACGTGCTGCAGGTCAAGAAGGCCGACGGCCCGGATGGCTACAACGCGGTCCAACTGGGATTCGACTCCCAGAAGGAGTCGCGCCTGGCCAAGCCCCTGATCGGTCACATCAAGAAGCACAACGGCACCGCGGTGAAGCGCCTCCGCGAGTTCCGGGACTTCAGCAAGGACGTCAAGCCCGGCGACCAGGTCGGTGCGGATCTCTTCGAGGTCGGCCAGTTTGTCGATTGCATCGGCATCACCAAGGGCCGCGGTTTCGAGGGCGTCGTGGGACGCTGGTCATTCCGCGGTGGTGACATGACCCACGGTGCCAAGGGTTGGCACCGCCGGTCGGGC
>CAZZKQ010000758.1:0-1532 GCA_964654875.1 uncultured Verrucomicrobiota bacterium
GACGCTTGGTTGGCGTTCCGGGGGGACCGGTGCCCGTCCGACTGGCCGCCCTGTGATTCCCGCAGCAGAGACCCGCGATCCGATTCCGACTGCCTGAAGTTCAGTGTCCTGAAACCCCTTCGGTCCCCGTTTTCGACCCGCCATGACCTCCTCCCCAGCGACCTCAGTGACTCCCTCTCCATCCGCCTCGGGTCCACCGGCGTTGGTCCTCGACCGCGTCACCCACGTGTATCCGTCCGGGGTTCGGGCGTTGTCCGAGACGAGTCTCGAAATCCCGACCGGCATGTTCGGTCTGCTCGGTCCGAACGGAGCGGGGAAGTCGACCCTGATGCGCTGTGTGGCGACGCTGCAGACGCCCACCTCGGGGAGCATCCGGTTCGGGGAGATCGACGTGCTGACCCAGCCGGAGGTGCTCCGATCGACATTGGGCTACCTGCCGCAGGACTTCGGGGTCTATCCCCGGGTGTCGGCGCTGGACCTCCTCGACCACCTTGCGGTGCTCAAGGGCGTGAGCCAGCGGGGTGAGCGGCGGGAGATGGTCGAGCGGCTCCTCCACCAGGTGAACCTCTGGGAGGTTCGCAAGCGTCCCGTGGCCGGCTACTCGGGCGGCATGCGACAGCGGTTCGGGATCGCCCAGGCCCTCATCGGCTCGCCGCGCCTCGTGATTGTCGATGAACCCACGGCTGGCCTCGACCCTGAGGAGCGCAACCGGTTCAACAACCTGCTGGCGGAGATCGGCCAGAACGTCGTCGTGATCCTGTCGACCCACATCGTCGACGATGTCGCGGACCTGTGTCCCCGGATGGCGATCATCCACGCCGGCGAGATCGTCCTGCAGGGTTCCCCCAACGAGCTGGTGAAGACCCTTGCGGGCCGGGTCTGGCGCCGGGAGATCGACAATGCCGACCTGCCCCGGTGGCGCGAGGGACACGAGGTGATCACCCACCGGTTCCGCGCCGGCCGCACCGTGATCCACGTGCTGGCCGGGTCGAGACCGGACGACGGGTTCGAGCCCATCGAGGGGTCCCTCGAGGACCTCTACTTCGCCACGCTGGCGTCCCGGCGCAAACCCTCCGCCTGAAGGCCCGCCATGATGCTCCGCGAACTGGTCCGCTTCGAACTCCGCCACCAGGTGCGGTCGCCGTTGTTCCTGGTGTCGTTCGCCCTGTTCTTCCTGCTCACGTTCGGGGCCACCACGCTCGACGAGATCCAGATCGGGAGCGGGGGCAACGTCCTCAAGAACGCCCCGGCTGCGATCGTGCAGACGGTCGCGATCATGAACCTGTTCGCCCTGTTCGTGATCACCGCCTTCGTGGCGAACGCGGTCGTCCGTGATGACGAGACCGGCTTCGCCCCGCTGATCCGATCCACCCGGCTGCGCAAGGTGGACTACCTGGTCGGCCGCTTCATCGGGGCGAGCCTTGTCTCCGCCGTGGTCTGTCTCGCCATCCCGCTCGGGATCCTCGTCGGGAGTCTCATGCCCTGGCAGGACCCCGAGAAGATCGGGCCCCTCATCCTCTCGCACTACGCCT
>CAZZKQ010000759.1:0-1528 GCA_964654875.1 uncultured Verrucomicrobiota bacterium
CGGATGTGGTCGGCCATCGCCCGGACCACCGGCCTTCCGACGAGCACGGAACTCTTCTCGGGCCTGACCTTGGAGCCAGGGTCCTATTTCCTGACGCTCTACAATTTCGACCTGACCAGCAGCACGGATCCGAAATGGTACCGTGGAGCAGCCGTCTCATTTGGCCCAGGCATCACCCCAAACGGGGAATTCTACGCCAACAATCACGGCGACGGGACTATCAATCCAGTCGAGCCCTGGCGATCGACCTTCAAGGACAGCACACTTTACGACCAGGCCTTCACCGTGACTGGAACCGTGGTCCCGGAACCCTCGGTGGTCGCGCTACTGGGCCTCGGGATCGCGGGGTTGCTGTCATCCCTGCGACGCCGGGATTTCCGTTGTTAGGCCACTCGACATGCCATGACCTTTCAGAATGTCAGCAAGCCCACGGAGACGCAGCCGACGTATCGCTGTCCTTGCTGCGACTGTCTCACCCTGTGCGGACGCGCTGGCTATGAGATTTGCCCGGTGTGCTGCTGGGAGGACGACGGCCAGGACGGTCACGACGCCGACGAGGTGCGTGGCGGTCCGAACGGTTCGTTGAGTTTGACTCAGGCTCGCGAGAGTTATCGGTGCATCGGTGCTGCCGACGCACGGTTTGTTTCGAGCGTTTGGAGACCACGACTGGAGGAGATTTGAGTCGCTGCAGCGAACCCGGCGGGGCGTCGTGGTTGGCCATCGTGGCGTCCCGTGGGCCGGGTCGCTGAGCTTGGGTCGATCCACGGCGGGCTAGCGCCGATCGCCAACGGGTGGGGCGTCTTTTCTCTCCCCCTCGATTCCACGGGCGGCATAGGGTTTCCGCACCACTATGGCCAAGCCCACCGTCTACCGTTTCTGCGCCGGACCCTGGAACTTCAGCGAGGGACAGGATCCCTACGGTCCCCCCACGCGTTCGCCACAGTCCTTCGACTGGAAACTCTCCGCCCTCAAGGAGCTGGGTTTCGAGGCGATGATGTTCCACGACGACGACGCCGTGCCGGACATCGACTCCAAGTCCTCGGCCCAGATCCTGAAGGAGGCCAAGGAACTGCGGAAGCGTCTCTCCGGTGAGGGCATCGTCGCCGAGATGGTGGCGCCCCGCCTGTGGTTCGCCCCCCAGACCGTCGACGGCGCCTATACCTCGAACAACAAGAAGCACCGGCAGTACGCCATCGACCGTTCGAAACGCTCGATCGACATCGCGAACGTGCTCGGGACGGACATCCTTGTGCTGTGGCTCGCCCGCGAGGGCACCTACCTGCGCGAGGCGAAGTCCGGTGCACGCTCGGTCGAGTATCTGGTCCAGGCATTCGACGCGATGCTGGGCCATGATCCGAAGATCCGCCTCGCCATCGAGCCCAAGCCGAACGAGCCGGCCGATGTCGCCTACGTCCCCACCATCGGACATGCCCTCGCGATCGCGCAGCTGACGCGGGATCCGAAGCGGGTCGGGGCGCTGATCGAGTCCGCCCATGCGATCCTGGCCGGACTGGATCCGGCCGACGAG
>CAZZKQ010000760.1:0-1527 GCA_964654875.1 uncultured Verrucomicrobiota bacterium
GCGGTTCCTCGTGCAGACCGGCGTGGCGCCGCCCGTGTTCCGCCTCGAGGTGAACGACCGCACCCTCATGACCCGCGACTACGGTTTCTGGCTCGAGAACCGCCTCCGCGACCGCTTCGACCTGACCTTCTTCGAGCAGGCCGACTACTCCGGCGGCCACACGAACACCATCGACGTCCGGAGCGCCTCCGAGACGGTGACCTGCGACACCGGGTTCATGGTGTTCAATCGGGTCACCTATCCCCTGCTCTGCCGGCTGTTCGAGGAGCTGAAGGTGCCGGTGAAGCCCACCTCGATGTCCTTCGGGGTCCAGCATCTGCCGACCGGACTCGAGTTCTGTGGCTCGGGCTGGGACACCCTGTTCGCCCAGCGCCGCAATCTCGTCCGCCCCCGGTTCTGGAACCTCCTGAGGGCCATCCACCGATTCAACCAGGAGGCGGTGACAGCCCTCGAGGATCCCCGCTGGGCCGAGACCTCCCTCGGCGACTACGTGGCCCGTCGGGGCTACGGACAGGACTTCCTCGATCTGTACCTCGTGCCGATGAGCAGCGCGGTGTGGAGCACGCCGCCGGACGAGATGCTGGCCTTCCCGGCCACCACCCTGCTCCGGTTCTTCCACAACCACGGCTTCCTCGGCCTCCACACCCAGCACCCCTGGTGGACGGTGGAGGGCGGCTCGAGGGAGTATGTCCGACGTCTCTGGCCGCTCCTCGGCGACCGGGTCCGGCTGAACGCACCGGTCTGCACGGTCGAACGTCCTGCCTCGGGCGGAGTCACGGTGGTGACCGAGGGCGGCCGGCGGGAGTCCTTCGACCGGGTCATCCTGGCCTGCCATGCCGACCAGGCCCTCCGCCTCCTCTCCGAGCCCGAGCCCGGGGAACGACGCCTGTTGCAGGAATTCCGCTACCAGAGGAACCGGGCCACCGTGCACACCGACACCTCGCTCATGCCACGCGCTCGACGGGCCTGGGCCTCCTGGAACTACCGGGTGACCCGGAACGAACCCGGACACACCTCGACGCTCTACTGGATGAACTCCCTCCAGGGTGTCAGCCGCACGACCCAGTACTTCGTGTCGATCAACGGCGAGGAGGAAATGCGGCCCGACACCGTCCTCCGCCGGATCGACTACGAGCATCCTCTGTTCAGCCTGGGAGCCATCCGGGCCCAGAAGGAGCTTCCCGCCCTCAACCGGAGGCCGGGTGCCCGGATCCATTTCGCGGGCAGCTATTTCCGGTACGGGTTCCACGAGGACGGGCTCGGTGCCGCGCTTGACTGTGCCCGGAGCATCGCCGGGGAACACCTCTGGGGCTGATCCCCCGGCGGAACGCGACGCCAAAACAATCGCATTCGATTGAAACCGGAACCCCACCCGGCGTGTCAGGAGTTGAGGTCAAAGTCCGTTTGACCCTGGTCGGCAAACTACTCAGTCTCAACGCATCATGAAGTTCCGTTCCCTCCTCCTGGCCTCCGGCGTGGCCCTGATCCCGTCGTGGGCCGCGGACGCGGTCAAGACCCGTGACGTCA
>CAZZKQ010000761.1:0-1525 GCA_964654875.1 uncultured Verrucomicrobiota bacterium
ACGGGCCCCAACAAGGGCAAGGCGATCCTCCCACAGACAGACGTTGTCTGGACCTTCGATCCGGAGGAGAACCCCAACTAGCCAGGCCGTTCGATCGAGGAACCCAGCCCGTGTGGATCCACCATCGGGATGCCCTCAGTGGGTCGCTGCAGCACCCGGTTTGGATCCACGTCGTGCGTCGGAGCCGGATCCAAACAGATGCCTGAGCGGGGTCCTGCGGATCAGGATCTCATAGGTCATGAACGAGATGGCCATCACGAGACCTAGCGCCGTCAGCAGCTGAAGCCACCACGGCAGGCCCAACGGCTGGAGCCGCGGAAGGATGCCTTGCGTGAGCAGCTCTTGGTGGAGCAGATAGATCCAGAACGCCGTCTCGGCGAGATAACGTGGAATTGTCGAGGGGCGATTGAGGTACCGTTGGAACAACCCGAGAAGACCGAAGGAGGTGCAGGTCGCAGCCAGGGCGAACACAACATAGCCCAGCACCTGGGCGCCCAACGCTATTTCGGGCCCCGGCTGAAATGGCATCCCTCCCCCTCCAAACGTCTTCGCATAGGAATGCGCACATAACCCTACGATCAAGGTCGGCAACCAGAACCCTCCCAAGACATCCAGATCTCTCCGGTATCGGAAGAGAACCCAGCCCGTCATGAAGTAGGTCATGAAGTAAAGCCAGTCTGGATGATATCGGAACATCACATCCGGGAATGATGCCCCGATCGCAGTCATGCCGTCCGGTGGCCGACCCACAGGGGTCCCAGCGATCCACAACACCGGAACACAGACAACGGCCAGAACGAGGGGGATCAATCCATGACGCAGCAGCCAGCCGATGGCGGCATCGACCCGGTCCCTCATCGTCCCACGGACCACTTTCGAGAGAGCCCATGCAACGAGAGGTCCAGCGGTGGTGAACACGATCAGAAACCAAAGGAACCACATCGGGCCCATGCCAAACTGCCCGGCCTTGTCGCCGAAAAGAAAACGTCCCACCGGACCAGGACCCCGGCCAAATGGACCCTCGAAGCGGGGAAGCTCAACCATCTTCCCAAGTCCCGACACCAAAGCGGCCATGTCCAGCGCTCCGGACGAACCACGATTCCACTCCGAAAAATTCCGAAGCCAAGAAGACCCCATCTCCTCCCGAGTGAGAATCCCGTCGCGGTCGCTGTCCAATCCCTTGAAGAGGCTGGGTGCCATCATTCTCGAAACGAATCCCATGGGTCCGCCCCCTGGCATACCCGGTCCTGGACCCTCTTGATTGAACACCGTGGCAAAGCGGTCGGAAAACTCACCCTGCCTCACTTTCCCAGTCGCATCCGCATCCCATAGAGCAAACCAGCGGCGTCCGAGTTCCTCGAATTCCACCTGGGAGACGGATTCGGACTTGTCTCGATCTCCTTGACTCATGATCTGTTCGGCCAGCATGGCGCCCGGGGCTGCAAAGCCCGGCCCACCCGGCCCACCCGGCCCACCCGGCCCACCCGGCCCACCCGGCCCCGGACGACCCGATCGTGGAGAGCGT
>CAZZKQ010000762.1:0-1518 GCA_964654875.1 uncultured Verrucomicrobiota bacterium
CATCGGTTCCGCTGCCGGGAATCAGCGGTCGACCACGGAAAGGATCATCTGGACCGTCTTCTCGAGGCCACCCTGGTTGGATTGGACGACCTCAGCGGCCCGCTGGCCCATGAGTCGGCGTCGCGCCGGGTCCTCGAGGAGCTCCCCGATCCGTTGCTGCAGTTCGGACTCATCCGCAACCTGAAGCGCTCCACCCCGATCGAGGAACTGCGGGACGATCTGGGCGAAGTTCTCCATGTGGGGACCGAACAAGACCGCCTTGGCGAGCGTGGCCGGTTCGATCGGATTCTGCCCGCCCTGTGCGGTGAGGGATTTTCCGACGAAGACGAGGTCGGCCACCTCATAGAAATGGCGGAGCTCCCCGGTGGTGTTCACGAGAAGGCAGTGGACCGTTCCGGCGCCCTTACGGGTCGTCGGCGTGATCTCGCTTCGGTAGACGAACGGGACCTTGAGGCGTCCCAGCTCCTTGCCGACCTCCCCGCCGCGCTCATGATGACGCGGCACAAGGACCAGGAACAGGTCGGGGAAGCGCTCCCTCAACCGTTCCACGAGGGCGGCCAGGATGGATTCCTCCCCCGCATGGGTGCTTCCGCCGACCAGAATGGGCGCCGTGTCGGGAACCCCGATCTGGTCCAGCAGCGCGCGGGCATCCAGCCGGGCATGCCCCACGGATCCCCCCTCGAACTTGAGGCTGCCCACCACCCGGATCGCCTCGTTCCGGGCCCCGAGCTTCACGAGCCGTTCCGCGTCCACCTGGTTCTGGGCGCCGATCCCGGCAAACCCCCGGAAGAGGGGTCCGAAAAGACCCTTGGCCCAGCGATACCCCCGATAGGAGCGGTCTGAGATCCGTGCGTTCACCAGAAAGTAGGGGATGTCCCGCCGCTGCAGTCCCCAGACCATGTTCGGCCAGATCTCGGCCTCCACGAAGACCATGGCCTCGGGGTTGATCATCCCCAGGGCCCTCTGGACGTGTTTCCTGCGGTCGATGGGGTAGTAGATCTTGGAGACCTCCGTCGGAAGACGTCGCCGCAGTTCGGCCATGCCGGTGGAGGTCGTCGTCGAAACGATGAACTTGTGGTTGGGAAGACGGGCCGAGAGGGCCTCGAACAGGCGGACGCAGAGTGCCGCCTCCCCGACGCTGACGGCGTGCACCCAGATCGTCCGGCGGTTCGTCAGGGCCTGCTTGAGCTTTGCGCTGTACTGTCCGAACCGTTCCCAGAATCCGTCCGCCCAGCCCCCACGCCGGTGCATCTTCAGGAAGTAGAACGGTGCGCTGAGTAGGAAGCCGACGTCGAAGAGGAGATTGTAGATCAGACGCATCGAACCAGTTTGCAGTCGCTGAGACTACCTCGGAAGACGTTGGTGGCCAACCTGTTGTTTCGATCTGATGGGTGGTGGCCTGCCTTGAGATGGACTGGAGGTTCCGGGGACGACCTTGGGATGGATGGCTTGGTTCTGGGGGGTGGTGGAGCCGAGGGGATTCGAACCCCTGACCTTCTCATTGCGAACGAGACGCTC
>CAZZKQ010000763.1:0-1518 GCA_964654875.1 uncultured Verrucomicrobiota bacterium
CCTCGAAGTGGTGGGTCCCATGCGGCCAGACCGCCCAGGTCACGAGATTCGAGGAGCCGCCGTCTCCGAACCCCGTGTAGGAGCGCCTCACATCGAGGGGCAGCACCGCCCCGTCCCGGACATACACGGGGAAATCATCCAGCTCGAACCGTCGGGTCAAGGTCCGCGGACCGATGAGGACCTCCCTGTCGTCGAACAGGTGCCGCCATCGCCCTGCCGGCAACACGACCGAATGGTCCGGATCGTCCCGATGGATCGGAGCGACCAGCAGGTCGTCCCCGAGCAGGTAATGGTAGGGCCCCGGTTGCGGCTGCATCAGCGGAGGGCCTCCCTCATGACATCGGGCGACGTGGGTGAAGAGGTAGGGAACAAGCTCGGTGTGGAGCCAGGCGAACCGACGGATGATCTCCAGCTCCTCCTGGGATCGTTTCCAGAGCCGGCGCTCCCCGTGGCCCCCATTGAGGAAAAGCCCGGTGAACGCGGCGAACTGCGCCCACCGGATGTAGAGCCTTTGCGGGATCGGCTCCGGGCCGTGGTACCCGGCGATGTCATCCCCGACGACGCAGTATCCCTTGGCGGCGCTCGCGAGGATGTCCCGGAGGGCTCCCTCGAAACCGCGGTCCCGCCACGAGAAATTCGACCGCATCGCGTCGGCGTCGCTGGCCCCCGCGGACTTCGACGACCGCTCGTGGGTCCGGTCCCCGACCCAGGTGACCGGCGCGGCATCGAGCGGGGCGAACCCCTCGGGATGGCTCAATGGGAAGTAGCGGTCGTCGATGGCCCGAGTCAGGACGATGAACTCGGGATTCCGGGTGAGTCCATGGCGGTATTCCTCGCGGGCGTAGAGATCCATGTAGGCGCGGGTGCTCAACCAACCGGCGTGCGTCCGCTGGTAGGGGAGGAATCCCGGACCCGAGAACAGGGTGTCGGTGCCATCGAGTTTCCAGCCGTCGATGCCCCAGTCGAAGACCTGCCGCTGCAATCCATGCCACCACTGGAGAGCCTCGGGGTTCGTGTAGTCGATGAAGGCCCCGGTCCCCTTCCACCATCGGATCTCGTGCCCCCCACCGGCGAGGAACCCCCGGTTTCGGGCCTGCTCCGCGAAGTCGGTGGCGTCACGGACGGCCGTGTCGCGGTTCCGCGAATTGACCATGGGGGTCATCCAGAGGACCACGCGGTAGCCGTTGGTCTGGAGCTCACCGAAGAAACGGGCCGGTTCGGGATACCGACGGGTGTCGACGCTGAAGTCGTTGTAGCGCTCGCTCCACGGGCTATCGAGAAGGACGGTCCGGACCGGGATGTCATGGGCCGCGTAACCCGCGAGGAGTTCCCGGACCGCCTCGGCCGTGTTGGCATCGTCCTCCCAGAGCCAGCACTCCAGGGCCCAGGCGGGCGTCAATGGCACCCGGCCATGGCGCTCGGCCCGGAAGGGGAACCCCCAGAACGAATGGGCCCACAGCCACAGGAAGCCCGCCACACCCAATCCCCCGACGGCTGGCAGGATCCGGAACCACCGGC
>CAZZKQ010000764.1:0-1510 GCA_964654875.1 uncultured Verrucomicrobiota bacterium
GCGAGGCGCGGACCTCGAGCAGCGCTCCGCCGGTGTACGCCAGCACGCGCTCGTTGATCGCGCCGAAGCCCTCGTCGGCGACCTCCAGAACGACCGGTTCGAGGACGCGCTGCTGGTCTCGCCGGCGGGACTGACCGTCCTGCGCTTCGCGACGAACGGGAATTTCACGGATGCGACGCCGTTCTCCGGACTGGCCCAACCGCGGGCCGAGGGGATCGCCGGGGCCCTCGCCGACCTCGACTTCACTGGCAAGCTCGGGCTCCTGCTGGCCTCCCCCACCGGGAACCTCCTCAGCTACACCAACCTCGGCTCAGGACTCTTCCGCGCGTCCAAGGCGCCCGCTGGCGCAGCGGATCCCCTCGCCGTGACAGGGGTCCTGCAGATCACCGTCGATGACCTCAACCACGACGACCTGCCCGACGTGATCCTGACCCGGAGCAACCAGCCACCGTGGGTTCTGCTCAACCAACGGGGCGGCGGTCTCAGCGTCACCAACCAGCCCGCCGGATGGGGCGTCGCCAAGGCTGTGGCCACCGGGGATTTCAACAACGACCTCCGGATCGACGTCGCCCTGGCCACCGCCTCCACGGTGGACATACAATTCAGCACGCTCCGGGATCCCCGACGCCTCCCCGCCCGGGGCAACCGTCTCAACCACCTCCGGGCGATCGATTATGACAACGACGGCTGGCTCGACCTCATCGGCTGGGGTGATGACGGACTCACGCTCTGGCGCAACCGTGGCAGCGCCGGATTCCATCAGGCCAACGCCGATGTCGGGTTCGACCGGCTCCAGCTCGGGTCGGTCTCCGACCTCGCCGCGGCTGACTTCGACCAGGACGGGGACATCGATCTGATCGTGGCTCTCGAAGCCGGCGGCCTGCGGTTCCTGCGCAACGAGGGCGGGAATGCCAACGAACTCCTGAAACTGCGCCTGCTCGGCAACCGGTCGAACGCCAGCGCCCTCGGGGTGAAGATCGAACTCGCCTCAGGCGGCTGGCACACGATCCGGACCGTCCAGCAGCTGCCGGTCGAGATCGGGGTCGGCAAGCGCAAGCAGCTCGACCTCGTCAGCACCCGGTGGTTCGACACCAAGCTCGACACCACCGAGGTCACGCCCAACCGACAGGAACCGCTCACCATTTTCGAACTCGTCCTGCCCACCGGATCCTGTCCCTACCTGTATGCCTGGGATGGCACCGGGTTCCGCTTCGTCACCGACCTCCTCGGAGCGTCGCCAGTGGGACTGCCGGTGGCGTTCCGACGCTACATCGAGGCCGATCCCGAGGAATGGGTCTGGGTCGGCAACAGTTCCCGCCTTCAACCGGTCGACGGACGGTTCCGGCTCCAGATCACCGAGGAACTCCGCGAGATCCTCTATCTCGACCAGGCCCGGCTCGTGGCGGTCGATCACCCCGTCGGCACCGAGGTGCACTCCACGAGCAAGCTCGTTTCCGGTCGCCCCTTCCCCCGGCACGGACTGATCCAACTGGGTCGACCGCCCCCCTTG
>CAZZKQ010000765.1:0-1502 GCA_964654875.1 uncultured Verrucomicrobiota bacterium
GCTGCGCCTACAGCCTCGGTCCCACCAACGCCCGCGTCGCGGGCGCCCAGTCGATCGCCATCGACCCCTTCCCCAACCAGACCACCGAACCGCAGCTGACCGACCTCGTCGTCACCGCCCTGCGGCGTGAGGTCCAGCGCGACGGCACCTTCCACCTCGGCACCCGCGGCGGGGCCGACATCGTCGTCACCGGGACCATCACCAGCTACGGTCGCCTCCCCGTGGGGTCGAAGCGGAACGACGTGCTGACCCCGACCGACTACGACGTAAAGATCACCGCCCACGTCAAAGCCGTCCAAGGCGGGCAGACCGTCTACGAGGGCGACGTCTCGGGCACGGCCCAGGTCGTCTTCAATTCCGACCTCAACAACGCCGAGCGCGAGAACAATCCCGTGGCGGCTGAGAACCTCGCGCGGAACCTCATCAGCGCGATCGCCAACGGAAGCTGGTGAACCCACGCCCCCAGGCCCTGCTTCCGCTCGTCCTGGGATTCCTCCTCCAGGCATCCTCTCCCCTCACGGGTGCCGACTGGCCCCAATGGCGCGGGCCGAATCGGACCGGTCACACCCCCGATCCCCTGCCCCGCTCGCTCCCCGCCACCGTCACCCCCCTGTGGCGCATCCCGTTGGGACACGGCTACGCCGGTCCCGTCCTCGGATCCGGAACCCTCGTGGTGCTCGACGACGCTGGCGGCCAGGAGACCGCCCATGCGCTGGATCCCCGGACCGGGGCCCGCCGCTGGTCGACGGCCTTGGGTGAGACCTATGTCGACGAGTTCGAGCCGGGCCCGCGATGCACGCCGGTGATCTTCGAGGATCTGCTCTACGCCCAGACCGCCCGGGGCGAGTTCCGATGCCTCCGACTCGCGGATGGACAGATGCTCTGGCGGACGAATTTCAAGGACCTCGGGATGGTCTGGAACCCCGAGCGCAACACCGGCATCGGTGCCGCCAACCGCCGGGGCAATACCGGATCGCCCCTCGTCACCCGCAATCGCGTCCTGGTCCAGGTCGGCAGCACCAACGGCGCCAGCATCGTTGCCTTCGAACCCCGCACCGGTCGCGTCCTCTGGAAATCCCAGGACGACCTGACCGCCTACACCTCGCCGGTGCTGGCCGAGGTCGCGGGACGCCCCCAGTTCATCACCGCCACCTGCAACGGCCTGCTCGCCCTCGCCCCGGAGGACGGACGCGTCCTCTGGCGGGTTCCCTTCCGCACGCTGGCCAATCGCAACGTGCTGACCCCGATCGTCCTGGGCGACACCGTGTACTTCGCCAGCCACTCCACCGGACTTCGGGCCGTCCGGATCCGACGCGATGGCGATGGATTCCAGGCCGAGGAGGCGTGGCTCAATCCAAAGCTCCGGCTCAACCTCTCGACCCCGGTCGCGGTGGGCAGCCATCTCTACGGTCTGGGGGCCTCGAAGGACTACACCTGTATCGACACCCAGGACGGATCCGTCGCCTGGAGCCAGCCTGGCTTCGGTGACGTCGCCGCAACCC
>CAZZKQ010000766.1:0-1500 GCA_964654875.1 uncultured Verrucomicrobiota bacterium
TCCGGCTCCGCGTGGATCCCTCCCCGGCCCGGATCCGCGGCGGAGTCGATTTCGGCGGGAACCGGTCGTGTCGGCTGGCATTCACGGGAACCGTCGACCGGATCGAGTGCGAGGCGGAGACCTGGATCCAACCCGGTCCGGGCACCTCCCCGCTGCCGGCCCTCTCTCCACCCTGGGAATCGGTCACCGCGCTCTTCTCCGGATTCGCCGCGCCACGATGGACCGAAGTCCAGCAGCACCTCTATGCCTCGCCCTGGGTGCGTCCCTCGACCCGATGGGCCGACTACGCCCGCACGAGCTTCATCCCGGGCATCCCGGTGCTGCTCGGTGCCCTCGACCTGGTCCGACGCGTCTCGAGGGACTTCCGGCACCAGCCCGGACTGGATGGATTGCCGACACCGCTCGAGGGTCTCTGGAAGGACCGGATGGGCGGGCGCGAGGACCTCGCCCACGTGGTCCTGGCCTGTCTCCGGTCCGTCGGTCTCCCCGCCCGGATGGTGTCGGGCTACAGCACCGCAGACGACACCGGAAACGCCCACCACAGCTGGGCTTCCGTGTTCTGTCCGGTCACCGGATGGTTCAGTCTGGATCCCCGGACAGGCGCCGGAGTCGAACACGGCGCCGTGGTCCTGAACCAGGGACGTGATTTCTCGGAGGCTGGTCCGACCGATTGGCCACCGCACCTGGTGTCCTGCGACCTCGCGATGATGGAGGAGGTCGACGGAATGCCGGCCACGCCCGGGCGCGGAGGCTGCAATACCGAAATCGTGTGGGATCCGGAGTCCGCCTTTCCATGGCAGCATGAACGGTCCCTCGAACTGCAGCATCCACCGGGCTGAACCCGGCCACCTCCCGAGACAGGTCAGCGTCTTCGGGGGCAACAGTGCCGGGACCAGGTCGTGCTCGAGGGTCCCGTCTGCAGGGCGGCCTCCGACGCGTTCCGACGCTGGACGGCTCCCGTGCCGATCCCGGAGGGCCAAGCCCTCGGAGGCAGGTCCTCCCAACCTCGAAGTCGCGCTTCGATCGGACCTCCGGAAACCGTTTCCCGACGGGGACTTGACGCCTGAACCGATTCCATCGAGACCTTGGCCATGAAACTGACATGGAGGGACTCGGACGAGGTCGCGTGGGCGCTGGCGGACAAATTCCCGGACCAGGATCCCCTGCGATTGAGCTTCCCGAAGCTGCACAAGATGGTCCTCGAGCTGGAGGACTTCAGCGATGCACCGGACGGGTCGAACGAGAAGATCCTCGAGGCCATCCAGATGGCGTGGTATGACGAAAAACAGTAACGCCATGCCCAAGATTCCCGTCAGCCCCTCGACGCTTCCTCCCGCCCTCGGACCCTATACCCATGGAATCAAGGCGGGCGGTCTCCTGTTCTGTTCCGGCCAGGTCCCGATCGATCCCGCCCATCCCGGCGGACCGGTTCCGTCGGACATCCGGGATCAGACCCGGAGGGTTCTTGAAAACGTCCGTCTGTTGCTCGCCGCCGAGGGA